>NZ_DBHIIC010000052.1:0-8669 GCF_057248345.1 Filifactor sp.
ACTCCTTTCCACTGACATAATGTTCTTATTATATCTCTTATCGCTTCCTTTTTTTTCTCCATAAAAGACTTTTCTTCTATATTTTGGTGCAAATACTACATAGTACTTACAATTCCATTTGGTATGTGCTAAACTGATACTGACATTATTTTGTTGAGACATTTTAATGTTCCTCCTAATCTATTCTGTTTTTTTATAATCTGGCAGTCTTTAATACAGTTTAGCACATTAGGAGGTTTTTTTTCACCACTTAAGCTCTTTTGAACCACGCAACTATCGCGTGGTTTTCTTTATACAACAAAACAGCAAGATATAATATAATCTTACTGTTTTTATTAAATATCTTATTTTAGAGAGACTCTTATGTGAATAAATAACAAAGTTTGAATGTAAACTCTGCTTTATGAGAAATATTTACACTATCTTTTATTTTATTAAGGTGAACAAATCGTTTAGTGCTTCTGCCATGGTCGGATGAGTAAAAATTTGATTTTGAAGTGTAGTATAAGGCTGATTCATCATCATAGTAGAAACTACAATATTGATTACCTCATGTGATTCTTCTCCAAAAAGAACTGCCCCTAAAATCAAATCTGTCTCTGCATCAACCACAGCTTTATAAATACCCGTTTGATTTCCGAGAATTTTTGCTTTTGGAATTGCCGATACAGGAAGAGTTGCTATTTTAACCTTATATCCCTTTTCCAAGGCATCTTTTTCACTTAGTCCCACTTTTGAAAAAGTAGGATGTAAGAAAGCAGAAAAAGCAATACTTTGTCTTTCTTTTATAGAATACTTTCCATGATCTTCCAAATAACTTTTTACAATGCGATAATCATCCAAAGAAATATAGGTAAACTGTGGTCCTCCGTTTACATCTCCCATTGCAAAAATATGCTCTTTATTAGTCTGTAAATGTTCATTTACTTTGATAAAACCTCTTTCAGAAATTTTTACACCTGCATTTTCTAAATACAATTCTTCTGTATTTGGTTTTCTTCCTGTTGCAACCAAAAATGCTGAAACCTTGATTGTTCCATTTTTTCCATTAGAAGAATACGAAATGGTAACGGAATTTCCATCCTGTTCAACCTCTTCAATTTCAGTATGAAAGAGAAAATCTACTCCCAATGAACGATAAGAATCAAATACTTCTTTTGCTACATCTTCGTCTTCTCTTGGTAACAATCTATCTCCTTGATCAATTATAATAACCTTTGTTCCAAATTTTGCATAGCTTGCGGCAAACTCAAGTCCAATGAATCCACTACCAAGAATTGCCAATGTCTCCGGAAATTCTTCTAAATTCATAAGAGTTTCGCTTGTATGAATTCTATCTTCAACTTTTAAACCTTTAATCGGTGGAAGAAAAGGGCTTGCCCCAGTATTGATAAAAAAGCGCTCTGCAGTAACATCATAAGATTCTTTGTCCGTTTGTATTTTTACGACATGATCATCTTTAAAGGAAGCAATTCCATCAATGACTTCCACATTTTCATTGTTTGCTACTTTATCATAGTTTGCAATATTTAACTTCTCAATCAATGATTTCTTGTTAATAACGGACTTTCTATAATATTCTGCATCACTTAACTCGCTAAAACTTCTTCTATCCGCACAGGTTGCTAGATACTTTGAAGGAATACATCCTACATTGATACAGGTCCCCCCATACATGGCAGGAGATTTTTCAACCAATATTGTTTTTTCACCTTTGTTTCCTAAATAGTTAGCTAAGGTTTTTCCCGCTTTTCCAAATCCTATAATTACATTATCTACTTTTTTGTTCATCCTATCATCACTCCTTATTTTTCATTCACTGAATAGTTATAATTTATACCAATAATTTGTTTTTTGATTGGCACGGCTTTATTTTTCGATAAGAGTATACATCAATTTCCAAACTCTCTTATAATTATCATCCAAAACCATTACTATCTCGATAAATTTACTTAAAATCTTTAAAAATATCTTATCTTAATCATTTCCTACTATTACTATATAGCTTGTGAGATTATAGATAAAGTATATCCAAAATTCTTGAAAGTATTTTGACTGCTAAAAAGATATATTACATAGTTACTCAATAAAACAATTATTTTTATCAATCAAATAGACGATTTGATATGGATAACTTGTTCTTAATGAGTTCTATCTAAAAAAATTATTCCTTAACAAATATAATCAAATCCTAACAAAAGAATTTTCGTTACCAATTGATACCGTCTGTATTTTTCTTTATACCATAAATTTAATATAACAATCATAAATTCAATTTTTAAAAATATAAAAGTTAAAAAAACAAGAATTTACTTTAAACGAAATTATATATAAACTCATAGAATACTAATATATTTTCTATCGATACATAAACTAGATTAAATTTTTGAGTCGATCCAATTTCTATGGTAATGATTTTAAATGTTCCGGTGTTAAAATTTTTTTAGTATTTCATAATTCATAAATGATTTCTGAAACCTTTAAAATATTTCATATTCTACAGAATAATATAGTGATACTATTTAATTTTGATAACTCATTACTTATGTATCTTGTTTTTATTTCTATATAAAAAGCGGTATAGGTTAACCTATACCGCTTGAATTTTATTTTTGATAAACGAAATTATTTTCTCTTATCAACAAATTGTGTCATGGAACAATAAAATGTGAACCGTCTAATATTTTGAAAAACTATGATTACTCAATCTATCAACTAATATTAGTAACATTCATTTCTTTTTTCTATACTTCCGGTTCCTCTTCTTCGTCATCTTTTTTAACGATAGGTTTCATTGTAGGGAACAAGATAACATCACGAATGGAAGATGCATTTGTCAATAACATAATCACACGATCTACTCCGATTCCCAATCCTCCTGTCGGTGGCAATCCTACTTCGATAGCATTTAGGAAATCTTCATCCATTTCATGCGCTTCATCATCTCCAAGTTCTTTTTGTCTCATTTGATCTTCAAAACGTTGTCTTTGGTCTACCGGATCATTCAACTCTGAAAACGCATTGGCAATTTCCCAGCGATTTGCAAATGCTTCAAATCTGTGAGTCAATCGTGTATCCAACGGATCTCTTTTTGACAATGGAGAAATTTCTACCGGATGTCCTGTTACAAAAGTCGGTTGAACCATATGTTCTTCACAGAATTCTTCAAAGAACAAGCTGATAATATGTCCTCGTGTCATTGTTGCCGGAGTCAATTCAATTCCTTTTTCTTTTGCTATCGCAATTGCTTCTTCATCTGTATCAATTTTGTTGAAATCTACTCCTACATATTCTTTAACTGCATCAATCATAGAGATTCTTCTCCATGGAGGTGTAAAGTCAATCTCAGTTCCTTGGTAGTTAACCACCATACTTCCTGTAGATTTCTCTGCCATGTATGACACAATACCTTCAGTCAATCTCATGATTTCTTCATAATCTACGTATGCTTGATAGATTTCAATCGCTGTATATTCAGGATTGTGGTTAATGTCCATTCCTTCGTTTCTGAACATTCTTCCCATTTCATATACTTTTTCAAATCCACCTACAATCAATCGTTTCAAATACAATTCATTTGCAATTCTCATATACATTTCCAAATTCAATGTATTGTGATGTGTTTTAAATGGTCTTGCATTTGCACCACCGGCAATTGGACTCAAGATTGGCGTGTCTACTTCCAAGAAGCCTCTATTATCTAAGTATTCTTTCAATGCTTTAATGGCCTTGCTTCTTTTGATAAAGCTTTCTTTTACTTCAGGATTCACAATCAAATCCACATATCTTTGGCGATATCTTAAGTCCGGATCTTTCAAGCCTGCATGTTTGTCAGGCAATGGATGTAATGATTTTGTCAACAAAGTAACTTCTTTTGCCTTTACTGTAATTTCGCCCTTATGTGTTCTAAATACAGTTCCTGTAATACCGATAATATCACCGATATCAAAGGTTTTGAAATCTGTATAAGATTCTTCTCCTACTACATCTTGTCTCACATAAACTTGAATTCTTCCTTCAGAATCTTGTATTGTCAAGAATGATGCCTTTCCATGTCCTCTGATTAGCATAATTCTTCCTGCGATAGATACATCTTTTTCTTCCAACTCTTCAAATTTATCTAAGATATCTACACTGTGATGTGTATAGTCAAATTTTTCATTAACAAAAGGATCTCTTCCCTTTTCTTGTAGATGTACCAATTTTTCCAAACGAATTTTTGTAAATTCACTCATAGGAGTTTGATTTTGTTCCATAGTATGTTCCCTTCCTCTCATTATCTTCTGACTTCTAAAATTTTTATATTTACAACTCCATTTGGGACTTGAACTTCAATACTCTCCCCTTCTCTACGGCCCATCAAAGCTTTTCCGATAGGGGCTTCATTAGAAATTTTAGAAGAAGACGGATCTGATTCTGCAGAACCAACAATAGTATACTCTTCTACCTCTCCCTCATAATCAAGTTTTACCCAAGAACCGATATTCACTACATCATGCTCTAACTTGCTCTCATCAACAATTACTGCTGTACGAAGAATATTTTCTAATTTTGAAATACGTTCCTCTAATTGTGCTTGCTCATTTTTCGCTTCATCATACTCAGCATTTTCCGAAATATCTCCGAATGATAGCGCTACTTTGATTCTTTCTGCAACTTCTAATCTTCTCGTTGCCTTTAGATACTCTAATTCTTCTTCAATCTTTTGGTATCCAGATTGGGTAATTAGGGCTTCTTCATTACTTAAAATATCTTGGGCCATATCCTTTTCCTTCCTTTTATCAATTTATTATTCAACAACGTCACACAAATAAGACTGCTTGATGTTGTTTTATTTTCCTGAACAATAAAGCAAATTATCTTTTTAATTGTATCGAATTCACTGATTTATGTCAAGTGCTCAAAATACTCTGTCAATAGCTTTTGTGCTGTTTGTATATCTGTCGTTTGATTGATTTCATTTCTTACTTTTGCTGCCATAGGCAATCCTTTGATATACCATCCGATATGTTTTCTCATCTCACGAACTGCTTTATCCGTTCCTTTGTATCCTGCTTCCAATTCATAATGTTCTCTCACAATATCATATATCTCTTGAAAAGGAACTTGTTCTTTTTCAGGTCCTTTCCCTATGAGATTGTTAAAAAGAAAGGGGTTTCCCTGTGCTCCTCTTCCTATCATTACTGCATCTACAGACGATAACTTTACTCGCTCCTCAAATGTCTCTTGATCTCTAATATCGCCATTACCAATCACAGGAATAGATAGTGATTGTTTTATCTCTTTTACTATGTTCCAATCCGCTTCACCGGAATAGAATTCTTCTCTTGTTCGTCCATGAACTGTTACCGCATCAGCTCCGGCTTCTTGCATCTTTTGTGCAAATTCCAATACATTTACTTGTGTACTGTCCCAACCCTTCCGAAACTTCACTGTTATTGGAAGATTTGTGTTTTGTTTTGCATATTCCACTATTTTTTGTGCAAGCTCCGGTTTCTTCATCAATGCGGAACCATCTCCGTTTTTCACAACTTTTGGTGCAGGACAACCCATATTGATATCAATCAAAACAAATCGGTTCAGTTGCTCTATTTTACGAACTGCTTTTGCAATAAATTCCGGCTCATTTCCAAATATTTGGATTGCAACATCTCCTTCATCAGGATGAACCTCCATCATTTTCCAAGTGTTCTCGTCTTCATAACACAAAGCTTTTGCATTAATCATCTCTGTGTAAGTTAATGAAGCTCCATATCGATGACATATTAAACGAAATGGAAAATCGTTAATACCTGCCATAGGCGCCAAAAAAATATTTCCCTTTGTTTCATAATTACCTATCTTCATCTCATCACTCGCTTATTCGCCTACATTTTTATGGTAGATAATTCTCAATCCTTCTAATGTTAAATTCTTATCCACATAGTCTACTTCTTCCATATGTGTGCAAATCAAAGAAGCCAACCCACCGGTTGCAACTACAGTAGCATTATCTCCAACTTCCTTTTTCATTTGTTCTACGATATTTTTCACTAATCCTACATAACCGAAAAAAATCCCTGATTGCATTGCTGATACTGTATTTTTTCCAATCACTGCTTTCGGTTCAACTATCTCCACTTTCGGAAGTTTTGATGCTCTATCGAACAAAGCTTGAGCAGAAATCTTTATTCCCGGAGAAATTGCTCCTCCTAAATACTCTTTTTTGGAATTAACTGCACAAAATGTAGTTGCTGTTCCAAAATCAATAATAACTAACGGTGCTCCATATTTCTCAATTGCTGCAACTGCATTTACAATTCTATCTGCACCTACTTCCTGAGGATTTTCATATTTAATATTCATCCCAGTTTTAACTCCCGGCCCAACAATAATCGGTGTTGCGTTACAGTAACGAACTACAAAACTTTCTAATGCATGCATCACATCGGGTACCACTGATGAAATAATAACATCTTTAATCTCAGATAATTCATAGCCGTTCATCACAAAAATTTCTTTAATAACAACTCCATATTCATCAGATGTCTTGGATTTATTTGTTCCCATTCGAAATGTCATTACCAATTCTTTGCCTTTATAAGCTCCGAATACAATATTTGTATTTCCTACATCTATTACCAAAAGCATAGTTTCAATTCTCCTCTATTTCTTTTTCTTTAAGATAGTCACTTCTCCTGAATTCAGTGCAATTTCTGCTTTATTCGATAATCTGACTACCAAATTCCCATTTTCTTCGAGTCCTACTACCGTTCCCTTATGCTCTACAGTATCTTTTAAGAAACAAATTTCTTTATTCATCAAATAGGATTTATCTCTTAGAACTTTCAATGCCTCTTCTCGGTCTCCTTGAACAAATTTATTGTACAAAAACTCAAATTGTGAGAATAAATTCAAAAGAAATGTGATTTCATTGATCTGATGACCTGCTTTCAGTAACGATATTGCTATCTCTTTCAATTCTTCTGGAAAGACGTTAGATATATTGATTCCAATTCCAACGATGATTTTATTATACCCTTCCATATCAGTGACCATCTCTGTCAAAATACCACACAATTTTTTATCATTCAAAAAGATGTCATTTGGCCATTTTATTTCAGTATCTATTCCTAAAGATGACAGAGCTCTATTTACAGCTACTGCTGCCAAAGAAGTAATAAAAGAAACTTCTTGCATATTCATTGTATTTCTCATCATGAAAGAGAAGTACAATCCTCCCTCTTCACTTAAAAACTCTTTTGTTCTTCTTCCTCTTCCCTTTGTTTGAAAAGTAGAAACTACCAAAGTACAGTCCGGAATCTCTTCTCTGTTATATTTCAAAAAATCATTGGTAGAATCTATCCTTGGAAAAAACAAAATATTTTTTACAAAATTCTGCTTTTTGAAATGATAGTATATTGTATCTTCGTTTAACTGCATCCCTACAGATTTTAAAATATATCCTTTTTTAGTAGCAGACTCTATTTCAAACCCTGACTCTCGTAGCTCTTTCATGTATTTCCATACATTTGCCCTGGTCATATTCAATTGTTCTGCGATTTCTTCACCGGATATAAAGTAATCCTCTTTCTGACAAAGCAAATCGATAATTTTTCGTTTCATAAATGTAATGCACACCCTTTTTTGAAATTTAAAAATTGCCCTTGTAAGCTAAATTATTTTTCAAAGATCTCCTGATGTTCAGATTTTTGCAATTCCTCCAGTTTTTTTTCTAATTCATTGATGCTTAATCTCAATTCAGCATTTTCTTTTTCAAGAGACATAACACTAACTTGCGCATTTTGCTTTTCATTGTTTGCTTGTTTAATGTCTCTACTATACTTCCAATTTTTAATTAGAGAAAGTCCAATCCCAATCAAAACTCCCATTACAACAGTCAAAACAATTATTAAAGCTTGAGATATTTGCAATTTCCAAATCAAAAATCTAATCACAACACTCATAGAATTTTGTACTGCAAAAACTGATACTAAGATAATAGCGAACAATAGACAAACTGTTTTTATATTTTTCATAATTCAACCTCCGTTTTACTGTTATCGAACTCGATCATAATCATGATACGCTCTAAAAGAAATATGTCTTTTGACTTTTTCTCCGTCTTTTGATTCTACAGTCTGATATTGTGTAGAATAAAGTGGAATCATACCTATCTCTAATGCACATCGAATCATATAGAATTCCATCCCCTTATCACCATCAAAATAAACATATTTAATACCTCCTTTTTTCTTTTCTACCAAAAATTCTACTAACGCTTTTAAATCTTTTACATCTAATATACCCATCGGATTGACATTTGTCCATCGTTTCAACAGCTGTAATGGTAATGTTTCAATTTTGTAAATACCAAAATAATATTTTAACTCTTCCAGCTGCTGAGATGTAAATTGCGTTATAGAAAATACGACCATTGTTTCATTCAAAATCGCTCACCTCATCATTTTCATTATCCATAAATTTTTATTTCATTATAGCATAGCCTATCAAATAATTATAATATGGAAGTACAGAAAAATTCAATTATTTCAAAAAATCATTTCTTCATAAATGATTCTGTCAAAAACAAAATTGTCAAAGAAACTACATTCCTTTGACAACAACAATCCTATCTAAAAACTTTATATGGAGCTACCGACGGGACTTGAACCTGCGACCTGCTGATT
>NZ_DBHIIC010000053.1:0-8573 GCF_057248345.1 Filifactor sp.
TTGGAAAAGGAGAAGTTGGGAACCGGATAATTCGTTGTTAAACACAACCAAATTGACTTGCATATTCTCTGCCAATTCTTTCAGTTCTTCCACTTTTCCTTTTCCAATATAGTACTTTACATCAACGGTATCCCTCGGTTGTGTCATTTGACCGACTACCTCGATTTCAGCAGCCTGTGCCAACTCCTCCAACTCTTTCATGCTGTCTTCAAACTTTGCAAAAACTTCACTCTTTTTCCCAAAATCCACTCCTACCAAAATAGCAGAATAACAGCCCTCTCTTTTGTCCTGTTCCACAAAATCTCTCCTCTATTTATCAATCTGTAACATTTCTCTCTATCCAATCTAATTTTGGACATCAAACTTCTTCGATTTTTTCTGTCGTATGACACAAAATAAGTGCTTCCTAAACGAAAAGAACAACGACATACTGTCCTTAAATTATATAATCTATCCGAACAAAAATCAAATTATCTCCCGATTTCTTCTTCGTTTCTCCAAAAAACATCTTCCTCTCAAAGAAACAATTTTTTGCAGGTCTTGTATCATTATAATTTGTCATGTTAATCATACCATTTTTCAAAAATTGTTGTTAACATATCCTTTTTTGGTATATTCGTTAAAAACTAAAAACCAATATTCATTCCATTTTGTATGATTTATCAGAAAAATCTACAAAACTTCTTTCCATATTCAATCACCTTCCTCTTTCTTACTATCTTTTGCTACTTTATCCTTGTATCTTTCTCCTACCACTCGTTTGAATATCTGTTTCCAGTTTGTTTTTTGGATTCAATATCTTTGATGATCTGCTTATAGAAGAAAAATTATCTTTTATCTGTATCTCTTATCTGTATCTGTCCTTCAAATTGGTTTCTACACTTTTATTTTTTGTCTTTGTTTTAAGCATAGATCGTTGTATTTGTTTTTTAGAATAGAAAAACAGTAAACCTTTTTGATTTACTGTTTCGTAACTACTAGTATTATAGCTCACATTTCATCTTTCGAATAAAACAAACAGATGATTGTATCTCTTAATCTAACTTTTTACCGTCAGAGAGTACAATATCACCATTGCCACTGACATCAAAAAATCCAACATCGTGTTTTAATGCAAAGTGAAGCATACTGTTATACGCTTCTTCTGCTATCGACCAAGTAAAACCTGTATATATCACAGCGCTGCCGATACAATAATCTGTAAGATGTCTTTCCAGTTCCTCATTATTTTCAATCTCATCATCCTCAGGAGCAAATTCTCCGTTCATTGGTGGAAACATTTTTATCATATCCATAAACCAATTCTTTAGATTCGTTGAGGTTACTTCTATTGACTCGTAATCGTGATCTTCGTTCCATTCCGTTTGTTCATCATACCATTTCATAAATTCAATCTTATTATTGGGAGCTTTCGTTTTTTCAAAAACCATTAGATCATAACTCATAACTCTTTTAACCTCCATACATTCTAAGATTCCTCTTTCGACAACTAATCTTATTATACCACGCTTAAGGCATTTTTATATTAAACCACTTTGAATTTGCTATCTTTTGATACTTCATAGGATGACTTATTCACTCACTGTCTCTGTCATTCGACGTTACGACAGTTCTTTTAGTATTTTTTTATTTGTCAAAGTACCCACAGAAAAGACAAAAAAAGAGAACGACAGTTGCCATCTACACCAATATCTGTCATAAGGTTCATCCTCCTTATAAGTTTGATATCGGTCTTATCTCTCGCTCTCTTCTATCTACTTTAACTTCTATCTACTTTACTTTTATCTTCCTTACATCTATTGTTTGTTTCTCTACTTTTTCAAAAAATGTGTTGTATCATGTGTTTCGTCCTCTGCCCATCTTACTGCATAAGAACAAGTAGGTACTGCTTTCCAGTTTTTTTCATGCAACAGTTTGTTTACCTCAAGCATCAGCTGATTTGCAATTCCCTGTCCTCTCAATGATTCATCCACAAAGGTATGATCAATATCAATAACATCTTCCTCAATATGTCTAAATGTAATCTCTGCAACCAACTTTCCTTCTTCGTTGTTTGCAAAAATACGATTTTCTTCATAAATATAGTTCATTACAACCTCCTTAACTACTTCATCTATTAACTGATTTCACATTACTCCATTGATACTATAAACAGTTTCTTACTCAATATGATTGATACCCCAAAAAAAGAAGATAACTCTGTTTTTTGTAAATTCTACCTAAGATCATAAGACGGCAATCATTACGATAACCTCAGATCAATCATTTTTCATTAAACTGAGTGATTTCGTCCAAACTTCCTAAATGCTATCTTTTCTCTTATATCGACATCAATTTTGAAGTTTCTGCTTCAACTATAAAAATCACGATAACACCAAATACTTCTAAGCATTTTTCTTAACTTAAAGTTCTCTACAATTCTATCTCTGTTCCGGCAGAAAGATAGTTGATTCTGTCTTGCATTTGGTTTTTCAATAACTGATATGCTTTAAGTCCTGTGCAGTGACAAGTGTAATAATTTGTCTTGTGACGCAAAAAATACTCTCCCACTTGTTTGAGCTTATCAGGATCTTCCGGTTCTCCATTTGCCGGATTACTCAAATGAAATCCCCCCAAAACTGTGTCGGGTTCACAATGAAATAACTGTTTGAACTCTTCTATAATATTTACGATTCCGTTATGTGCGCATCCTGTCATCACAATTTTTTTGTTTCCTTCTTCAATAACCAAGTTTTGCTCATGTTCAAAAGTATCATGTTCCAAAATTCCGTTTTTTTCCATAAATAAAAACTGATTTGATTGAGGTGTCGCCTCTTTCAACGGAACATCCGAGAACACAAAGAACCCTTTTTCCAATTCGGTCAATCCCTCTTTCATGACAATAAGTCGCTTTTCGTGTTCCAATTCCTCTTTTAATCCGATATAAACAGGGTTGTTCTGTACTCTCAGAGAATAATGTTTTTCGAATGCACGAGGAGGTAGATACACCTTTGCACTCTTGTTTGCTTCTAAGAATCTTTCCAGTCCCCCACCATGATCGCTATGACCATGAGAAATTACCAAGAAATCCACATCTTCCATGGCAACTCCCATTTTTTTTGAATTTTCATAAAATAATTCACTTGCACCGACATCAAACAACATTTTTTTTCCATTTGACTCAATATATAGACTTAATCCATGCTCATGATGGAATTCTTCTGAACAAGCTGTATTTTCTATCAATACTTTTAATAACATCTCGATTCCTCCTTTTATATAACTTATGTACTCTTTCCATTATATCAATAAAGCATAAAAAATTGTACTTTTCTTTTGATACCGTCCTGCCATGGGTATAGGTTACACTGTAACAAAATAAGTGATTAGCTTAAACATAACATATCACTTCAAAAATTTGGCTTAAACTATTGGTTCATCATAATTGAAATATTTAATTATTGAGTTACAACAGACAGATTGGAGACTGCTTTGAAAACACTTCCCTTTACTATCTTACATTTTCAAAAAAGTATCTTAAATTGGTATCATGCCAACAAACGATATATGCCTTGGCGAGAAGATCCTACCCCATATCATGTATGGATTTCTGAGATTATGTTGCAACAGACAAGAGTTGAGGCAGTTCGTGAATACTACGCACGATTCATTCAAACTCTTCCGGACATCCTCTCCCTCTCTCAAGTAGAGGACGATGTCTTGCACAAACTTTGGGAAGGACTTGGATATTACAATCGGGCGAAAAATCTAAAAAAAGCAGCTCAACAAATTATCACAGAGTTCGATGGAGAACTTCCAAACACCTATCATGAACTTATCACACTTTCCGGAATAGGACCTTATACTGCAGGTGCAATTGCTTCCATTGCATTTCATCAACCGGTTCCTGCCGTTGACGGTAATGTCATGCGTGTCATTTCAAGAATCACAGATGACGATAGAGATATTACAGAAAATAAAACAAAACAAGCAATGACCGAGCTTGTGCAACAACTCATTCCGGTAACGGAAGTTCATCATTTCAATCAAGCATTGATGGAGCTGGGTGCTATCATCTGTTTACCGAACGGAGAACCGAAATGTGCTGAATGTCCAATGAGTACAATGTGTCTTGCATATCAGACCGGAAAACAAAGTTTTTTACCCGTCAAAAAGAAAAAAAAAGCACGAAAGATAGAAGAAAAAACAATCCTTCTGTTTGTGGACAGCAAGGAACATATTTTGATACAAAAAAGAGAACAGAAAGGCTTGCTACATGGTCTTTGGGAATTTCCTTCCCTCTCACATTCCGTTACTTTAGAAGAATGTCAAACTCTGTTTTCTCCCCTTTCTTCCTATATCAAACAAGTTTCACCTCTTTCACCATCTAAGCATATTTTTACACATATCGAATGGTGGATGAACGGATACTTCATTCTTTTGAATAACAAGGAGTCTTCCTCTATGTTCCAAACTTCTCTCCTTTCAACAATCTCAGAACTCATCTTGTCATCCGAAACGGTATGGGCTACAAAAGAAGAACTGAAAGAGAAATATCCTATTCCAACTGCATTCAAAACCTATCGAAATACATTAGATGAAATTGAAAAACAAATCAAACAGCTGAATTTGTTTGACGGCTCATTGTAAAATTACTTTCAAAATAGATTATGGATTTATTTCAACAAATAACCGAATCTGTTTAATAGTTATGATATTGGATGAGTAGTTTCCTTGTATCCATCCTAATAATAAGGATTTGAAACAAAGCGCTAACATTTCACAATCAAATAAAAAACTGTCTCATTATTGTTGAAAGAATCCTGTAGTATATGTCAATTTGATTGCCACATCATCATTTTCAAACGAATTTCATTTCGATTATTTCATTTTTTTGAAAAAATATAAAAAAATGATGAAATAAAACAAAATATGTGTATAATAAGAGTATAATATTGATAATAATTATTATTACTATTTATATTTAGATGACAGTTTTTTATGAAAATCATTATTTCATTTTGGAGGTAAATCTTATGAGTAAAATTATTGTAGTAGGTGCAAACCACGCTGGAACAGCAGCAATCAAAACAATTTTGTCGAACTATCCGGAACACGAAGTTGTTGTATATGATCAAAATAACAATATTTCTTTCTTAGGATGTGGAATGGCACTTTGGATTGGAAATCAAATTTCAAAACCGGACGGACTATTCTATGCGACCAAAGAATCTTTAGAACAATTGGGTGCAAAAGTGTATATGGAATCTCCCGTAAATCATATTGATTTTGCAAGCAAAAAACTATCTGCGACTTTGAAAGACGGTTCTAGCGTGGAAGATTCCTATGACAAGATAATTCTTGCAACCGGCTCGCTACCGATTATTCCGAATATTCCAGGCAAGGATTTGGAAAATGTGCAACAGGTAAAACTCTACCAAAATGCACAGGAAGTAATTGAAAAAATCAAGAATCCTGATATCAAAAACATTGTTGTTGTCGGTGCAGGATATATCGGTGTAGAACTTGCAGAAGCATTTGAACGTCACGGAAAACATATCACAATGGTGGATATTGCCGACACTTGTTTATCGGCTTATTACGATGAACCGTTTACAACTCTGATGAGGGATAATCTAAAAGAAAACGGTATCCATCTTGAACTTGGACAAACAGTCCAAGAAATCAAAGGTGAAAATGGCAAAGTAACTGCTGTTGTCACCGATCAAAAGGAAATCCCTGCAGATATGGTAGTGTTGTCTATTGGTTTTAGACCGAACAATGAATTGGGAAAAGACAGTTTGGAACTGTTCCGCAACGGTTCTTATGTTGTAAACAAAAAACAGGAAACTTCCATCAAAGATGTATACGCTATTGGAGATTGTGCAACTGTGTTTGATAACACAATTGATAACACAAACTATATTGCTCTTGCATCCAATGCACTGAGAAGCGGTATTGTAGCAGCACACAATGCGGCCGGACATGAATTGGAATCTTTAGGAGTACAAGGCTCTAACGGAATCTGTATCTACGATTTAAAAATGGTATCTACAGGAATAACTGTATCTAAGGCTAAAAAATTAGGAATCGATGTAGAATACACCGATTTTGATGATACTCAAAAACCTGGATTTATTGAAACAGAAAATCCTTCTGTAAAAATTAGAATTGTTTATGATAAGAACACAAGAGTAATACTGGGTGCACAAATGGCATCCAAATATGATGTGTCAATGGGAATCCACATGTTCTCACTTGCAATTCAAGAAAAAGTGACCATTGACAGACTTTCTCTACTCGATATATTCTTCTTACCTCATTTCAATCAACCATACAACTATATAACAATGGCATCCCTTTCTGCAAAATAAACGAATGGTACCAATCAAAAAAAGATGTAACTGTATCAGAAAACAGTTACATCTTTTTTATTATACTTCAAAGTGTTATACGAAACCCGCATGAACAATAAAACAAATCTAATCTTTGAACGTGATACTTTTGGATATTTCTTTCCTCTGTTTCTTTCCTATTCTTAGAATCTCTCATCACTTTCATCAGTATCTATAACATTTCATTTAACACGAAATCATCGAATCATTCTATTGAGTTTCAGTATGATGATAGGAGGATGCTTGTTCCTCATCAAACAAGCTCAATTCTTTCTCATCCACGATAAATTGTTCAAAATTCGGCAATTCCGAAATATCTTTCAGATTAAATTGAACCAAGAAAGCCTGTGTTGTTCTATACAAAATAGGTTTTCCGATTCGATCCAACCTACCCGCCTCACGAATCAAACCATAGTCCAATAACACACGAATGGTCGAATCGCACTTCACACCACGTACTTCCTCAATCTCTAACTTAGTAACAGGTTGTTGATAAGCAATAATGCTCAGCGTCTCCATGGCAGACTGTGTCAAGCTTTTCTTTCTTTTCTGTACGGTAATCACTTCCATAAAACCATGATTTTCAGGAACTGTTGCAAGTTGTAATGTCTCTTTCGTGCAAAGCAAAGTCAATCCGGACATCTTATCCTTATACCTCTCTTGCAACAACACTACTGCCTCTGATACCATTTTCTTTGTAATATCAACCTCCGGATTCCCTTCACGAATGATTTTCACCACTTCATCATAGTGAACTTCCTCACCACGTACAAAAAGAATGGACTCTATAATACTACATAGTTGTTTTAGCTCCATTTTGCTCCTCCACTCGTTTCACTTCTATTTGACCGAACAAATTTCTTTGACGAAACTTCATTTCTTTCAAATGTGTCATTTCCAAAATGCTCAAAAAAGTAACAACACAATCGTCTTTCTCTTTGGAAATTAACAAATCAGAAAAGGAATATATTTTGCCACATTCTATGGACTCTCTGATTTCTTCTATCTTATCCTCTAATGACCTTGTCTTATAGCTAATCATAATCGGATTTTCATTTTTTCTCTCCAACACACTGTGTGCAAATTCATACAAACTATCTAATGTTACATTCTGCAAATCCAAATATTGATCGATATATACTTCCTGAGGTTTCGCAGTATAGTAATTCTCTAGTGGAAGACTTCGAGCAGACAGATATTTGACTACATTTCGATAAGCCTTGTATTTTTCCAAAGAACGCTTGATTTCTTCCGTCGGATCCTCTTCCTCTTCTTCTGTCGAACTTTGTAGATAAAGCAAGTATCTTGACTTAATTTCCAACAACTTTACAGCCATATCCAAAAAATCGGTCATCTTTTCCATATCCAAAACTTGTTCCAATTCTTTGAGTTGTTCCATATATTGATTGGTCATTTCAACAATTGAAATATCACAGATATTGATTTTATCTTTCTGTAACAGTTCCAACAACAAATCGAAAGGTCCTTCATAATTTTGCGTTTGAACATTGTACTCCATTGTCGATTCTCCTTGTTATATTAACGAACCTGTCACTGAGAATACAATTTTGGAAATGACAAATACCATTGGAGTCAACACAATATAAATAACTCTGCTATAAAGCAAGACAATCAATATAATAAAACTATAACGTTCATACTCATAGAGCTTATATTTTACTGAATAAGGTAGTACCAAAGATAAAATACGATATCCGTCCAACGGAGGAATTGGTATTAAGTTGAACGCAGCAAAATATATATTGATATAGACTGCAAGTGTCATGATTGTATCAAAAGATTCCTGCTGAATCACCGGAGAAAGCACTTTAAACATAAGTCCTAGCACCATTGCCAACAGAACATTCATTGCAACACCTGCAATCGAAACTAAAAAACTACCCAGTTTTCTATTTCGAAAATTGCTTTCTATAACAGGAACCGGATTAGCCCATCCAAAACGGAAAAACAACAACATCAAAAATCCGAACGGATCAATATGATGAACAGGATTGATGGAGATTCGACCTGCATCTTTTGCTGTATCATCCCCCATCAAATGAGCTACATAAGCATGTGCACATTCATGAAATGAAATTGCCATCAAGATACCGGGCAAACTAAGCAACATATCGTTAATTGAATTCATACTATCATCCTTTCAAAATAGTATTCTTCCCTATTTCCTTCTCCATAAGA
>NZ_DBHIIC010000054.1:0-8492 GCF_057248345.1 Filifactor sp.
TGTATAAACTATGACTATAATCCATATTGTAGGGAATGTAGATTGGAGACAAAAGATAATAGTAGTTAGAGTTGTGGATAAGGCATTTTTAGACAGATTGATGATTGAAAATGATAGGAATATTTGTGGAAAAAAAGTGTAAATGACAGTAATCATAAAAAATGATACAATGGGAGTGTAAGTTCATCTAATAGAGAAAGCTTACCGTAATAAATTAGGTTCAGTTAATGAGAAGGAGGAATACTATGAAAAAATACATAGGAATGTTAGTTGCTTTGGTATGTATATTGGGTTTAACTGCTTGTGGTGGACATAAACAAGTAGAACTTTTGCTTCCGAACGTAGAAAATATCACAGAGGTTGATGTGATGGAAAATAGTTCTAACGTGTCGAATAAGATAACGAGCAAAGAAGAAATAGCCAAGATTATTACTGAAATCAATGAACATTCAAAATCTACCAATAAAGAGAGCTTAAATGACCACCCTACAAATGTTGATTCTTATATCATTATGACATTCTATCATCATAATGCAGAAAATGAACAAAAAGAAAGATGCATCTACTTATATCAAGAAAAAGGAAATAGTTATGTGGAACAACCTTATACTGGAATATGGAAATTGGAAGATGAGGTGTTCTCTTGGATTAGGGAGGATTATTTGGAAAAATAGTTTCTCTAAATAGGTAGTTACAATGTTAGGAGGAGACGAGAATGAAGACTTTGGAGAATTTGAATCGTTTTTTTAACATCATCGTAGCATCATTATTTGGTAGTTTTGTTGGACAGTCCATTTTCAATTATATAGATTATAGACGAATGCCGGATATTTATGCGATGCGTCCATCACCGTGGTATGATTATTATGCTTTGCCTAGCTTTTTTGCCTTTGCTATAGTAGTATCAATTAGCTTGATAGTGAAGAGTATCATTTTGATATTAAAAAGAAGAAAACAGAAATCAAGATAATCTATAGGAGGAATTGGATGAAGTGGTATCATAATATGTCAAAAGAAGAACAGAGTCAATTTCAAAAAGTAATTATGGTTTGTAGCATTGGAACTATCATCATTTTACTCATACCGATATTTTTCCGGATTTTGTTGTAAAAAATTTCAGGAGAAAGACATAAAAAAGATTGTGTTTGAATAATAATGAAGTGGAACGTGTTGTGAGGAATCGTAGAGTGTTGAAACTTATTTTGGATATACTAGTTAGAAAGCCTTTTTAAGATGGTTAAAACATGAAATTTGGAATAATTTATGATACTATATGAGTAATATCTGATAGCGAAATATTTTTATTAAAACAGCATGATGGAAAAATGTGACAGAACAGGAACTTTATGGAGATTGAGGAGGTAATGACATGAAACGAGTAATCGTGTATTTGGCAAATGGATTTGAAGAAGTGGAAGCATTGACAGTCGTTGATTATTTAAGAAGAGTAGATATCCATGTAGACATGGTGTCTATTCATGAAGATAAAATGGTGGAAGGTTCTCATAATATTACTGTAATGGCAGATAAAGTATTGTCCGAAATCAAAGATGTAACAGAGTACGACGGGATTGTTTTTCCGGGTGGAATGCCGGGGGCAACAAATTTGAGAGACAATTCTCGTGTGATTGAGCATGTGCAGTTGATGAATCAAAAGAAAAAAGTGATTGGAGCAATTTGTGCAGCACCGATTGTTTTGGGACAGGCAAATATTATTGAAAATCGAAAAATCACTTCTTATCCGGGATTTCAAGAGGTATTGAAGGGAAGCGATTATCAAGAAAAGGTAGTTTGTGTCGATGAACATATCGTGACATCCAGGGGACCGGCAACAGCAGTGGTATTTGCATTGAAATTGATAGAAGTGTTGATAGGAAAAGAAGAGTCTCAAAAATTAGAGGATGCCATTTTATTTTCTATGCTTGCAAAGGAATTTTAATAGAAAAACTCGATGAAATGATGAAAATAATTCAACGGCTACAAGTTATCCTTTTGATTGTTTGATAAATCGGTTGATTTAGACTATTAGAGACTTTTTTTAAAAATTTTTTCATGTTTAAATAACACTTTTTCAAGAGATTATAAAGCCTTGTCTTTGATTTTAAGGATCATCAAACAGTAGTATGAGTTATTTTCTATAAGTAAATGTTTTGTTGTAACATTGTTTTTTTAATCATCGATACAAAGATGTGTACAGTTTTATCATAATTGAAATTGCATATTTTTCTTCTGTAAAAGAGGATGGAGGGATGTTAACTCTATCCCCTTTGTGTGGTGTAAATATTGAATTTTGAAAAAAAGGGTATTAAAATATCTGACAGATTTTAACTGTATCAATACATACAACAAATCTATATTTCAATGACAGTGGTTATCTAACATCATAATCTGTATTTGTCATGAGATATTATTTATGAAAGTAGAAAAGAATAAGAGTACAAAAAATTTGTTTTTACAATTAAGGAATAGGATATTTAGCATTTGACAGAGGGAATTTTATTTAGAAAAGAGGAATAGGAATGACATTGATACCTTTGAGTTTTGGATTTCTTGCATTATTGCTTTTTTTATTGACAATCTATATCTATTTGAGAATTGCGATAGCTGTGGGAACAGGGACGGATTTGCCCCGATGGATTTATCTGATTGGATCAAGTCTTAGAGGAAGATTCAGTAGCGTTCAATTTGATTATGTTACTGATTCGATAGCATTGAAAGAGGCTACCTTATTCATTTTGAATTTTATTTTGGCAAATATTGTTGTTTTCGGTGCAGTATATTACAGAACACATCACTTTTCAAAAGCGCTTTATATGTGTTTGAAGGCTGAGTTTGCTATTGTTGTTGCAGTACTAATACTAAGTCATGTTATTAAACTGATTACGGTATTGTTTCATCGTTCGAATAAACCGATGTATTTTTATGCATCAACAAATGCTGTAGTTGCCGGTATGTTTTTTGCATGTTTTGCCTTCATGTTATTCCTGTCTTTGACCGGGTTTCCGTCAGAACCAATCGAAGTTCAATTAGATAACACCAATGTTATTATTGGAGAAACAAAGGCATCTGAGCTTTTGTCCGAAGGGTTCACCTTTTATGAAAAAAATGCTGATAGCGAGATTGTCAATGAACGAAATGATCATTTTTATTATGGCAAGCTTTTAGAAATTTTTCGTGACGGTAAGTCTTATGGTTTTGTGAGTGTTACGCCTACAGGAAAAGATTCGGACAGTCTAAAGAACTGTGTCATCACTTACTATCGAATTATGGCGGATAGTGAACAATTATCTGAGGTTACTTTTAATCATACTGATTTAACTCATCTTACAATTCACGATTTTAGAACAAAGGATATCAAGGATATTTTCTCGTTAAATCCTGTAGATTCTGAAGAAACAAAAAATGATACTCTCTTTATTCTTACAATGCAAAATGCAGAGTATGTTCTTTGGAAGAGATATAAAATAGAAGTTGATTTTAATGAGGACGGTTCTGCATATCGTTATGGTGCAAGAGCACAACATGAACAGTGGGAATAAATGTTATAATAGATAAAAGGGGAGTATACTTTTTCAAAGATACTCCCTTTCTTTATTTCTTGTTATGTAAACTTGTTATGTTCTTCGATTTTGAATGATTCGTTGAGTGATATTTTTTCTGGTGTATATATTGAAAGAAGATAATGTCGTTTTACAAATTTACTTCATTTCAAACTTGTTGGAATCACCTTGAAAAAGGTGTAGTGATGTCAGACTTGAAGCACTTTAATTGATTGATGAAACTTTTTATATCAAATACTGTGTTTGAATGGTGTTACCAATTAGAGTTCTTTATCAATCTTTTCAATCAGCTCCGTAATATTCTTTGAAACATATACGATTTCATCAGGATCATGGATGTAGCAGATGATTTGTCCTTCCTGTCCGGCAGTATTCGGATCAAAATCAAGCATCAGATAACAACTGTCGCAGTATTGTGCAAACGGAATCCATCTCTTGTTGAACAGGTATGGTTTTATTCTGTTATCTCGCATGTTATCGATATCTTGAGGCGAAAAATACTTCGGAAAATCCGATAACAAAGCATTTTTGTTTTGAAAATAGGTCTTACATTTTTTGATTTCCTCTAAGCTCATCAAACAAAAACACATATCAGAAGTTCTTATTATGGATGGAAGAATACACATAAATCTACTTCCATTTTTGTATTGATAAACCGTCTTAAAATCTTCCGGCAAACGAATTGCAAATTCTGTCTCGAATTTGCACAAATCATCCTCTGAAGCCCCGACTATTGTTTCATACTCCTGAAAATATTCTTCTTCCATCGGATCATCCAAATCCAATTCTTCAAAATTTCCGCATATATATGTTTCAATTTTCTTGATGTTATCAATCAGTTTCATTTTCCTACATCCCCTTATTATTCTTTTGTCTATGATTATTTGGAGTTATCATGACACTGCTATATATTATAATGTTTTAATACGATTGACCGTTATTTATTCGAATGACCTTATATCGTTATTCCGGATTGCTATCCATGATGTTCATTTCACTTCAATCAGTGTAGCACTTTCTTTCATTTCCAGCGGGATGAGATAGAAAGGAACTATTCTTTTAGTCGAAAAGTGCAATCTATACCTCATCTTCGCTTAATTCTCTAAAACTACTGATATGGTATCCGAAATAACATTTTCCTGATTGACCTATAAAAATTCCGTGTTCCGGCATATTGGCTATCTCGCCTAAATAAATCATAGGCATATCATCAGAAAACGGATATTCCAAAGATAGTTCATTTTTAAGAGTAACCAAGGTTTTTTCTTTCATTGTGTAAGCACTCAAGTTATCACTCCTTAATATATTTCATAAATAAGTTCTGAATCGAGTTGGAAATCATCATCAAATTTTACTAAAAAATATAACTCTCCGGCAGGAGATTCTCCCACATAATAACCTAAGGCAAAGGCGTTATAGCAACCGCTGATGTCAAATATCACATTTGTGAGTTTTAACTCTGAGACATCATTGTCTTTTGCATAAAAAGAGAATTGACCGTCCGGTGCATTTCCAACTTGATATCCTGATGAAACAGTATCATTGCAATTGTTATGATCCAACTGAACATCCGTCAAATCTAATGTTTCAGTATTTTCATGACTGCATTTGTCTTTGATAAGTTGATGTGCCTTTTGGTCTAATACATTTATTTCATTAGCAAGTTTCTCCATAAAGCAATATGGAATGGAAGAGATATCTTCTTCGGTATATCCGGTGAAGTTAAAATGTAATTCCGATTCAAACTTATGGCTTACAAAATAGATGCCACCGATACTGTTTTCCCAATTTTTTCCCTTCCATAGAGCAAGCAATTCTTCTTTTTTCATAAATCACCTTTCATCTTAAATAACAGTGTTATTCGTATTTCGTGACATCATATCCCAATTTTTTTAATGCATCTATTTGCTTTCTTTGATGTTCGGGAGTGCCACAGGCGCATTCAATATCTGAATAAATATAACTTTCCGGCCAATTATCATACACTTTGTCCAAAAAAGCGGGAATGTTTTCATACATTGGAAGGATATTTGAAAGAAATCCTTGTTTCAGACACTGTAAATATTCTTCAGTACTGATTAATGTGGAATATCCGTTTTGGTCAGAAGCGTTGCGTCTGTCAAGAGAAGCTTTGATGTCCCAAGGAGTGAAGTAGATTAAGTAGGGAGGCCTACTCCAACGCTGTGAATCTGTTTTATCAGGTGACGGTAAGATTTTTTCCCAGAATGCTCTTTTTACTGCAAAGGAACCTGTAGAAATATAGAGACGATATGGTGTTTTTTCGAATGTTTCATGAGAAATTTCTCCATCTGTTCGTTCAAATATACCATATACATCATGTGCTAAGAGACGAGCGTAGTAAGGTATCTGTGCAGGTATCTTATAGATTGCTCCAAGTTCATATCTTGCCATTTTTTCCTCCTTTTTTTATTAAGTACAGAATATTGTTTTTACGCTAATTCTATTGCACATACAGTCAATTTATGATTTTCATCTGTTAGGAAGGCATGGGAACCCCATATATCAATCACGCGAAATGAGGCATATCCGCGTGGCAAGACTATATCAATCAGTTCGTTGTCGGATATTCTGAGTATTTTTTGCTTTCCTTTCCATTCATTGTTCTTAAAGATAGGTGACAAAATCATCCACTGTCTGTCTCCTGAGAATTTTCCTCTCATTCCATGTTTCCCTTCCAGTCTACTCAGATTGTCTTTTCCCCATATCTTAGTCTTAAAAAGTCCATTTGGTTCAATTTCCAGGAACCAATAGTATCCCATTAAGTTCAGTCTTGCAGGATTTGTGATATTTCCTTCTAAAAAGGCATATAACTGTCCATTTTCTTCTAATATGGAGCCAATCGTAGGAGCTTGGTAGTTAAAATCCGCTTTAACAAAATCATTTCCAGATCGTTCAAGTGAGGCAATATGTTTTTCTCTTATACTCGGTTTACTGTATACACAAGAAGTATCTTTTGGCCAATGAGCTTTTTTGTTTTCAAAATCTACTGTAAGTATAGTAAAACTGTTTGTTGAATCCAGGTTATTTCCAAGTCTGCAGACAATAGGAAAAGTGCCTTGATATCCTGTTGTGGTAATAGGCATTGGAGTACCATGAGGGCACCAATTATCCATAGCAAATTCAGTCCATTCTGCATCAAAGTCTTGGAGATACCATAATTTCTTCGTTGCTGGACACAAAAGCAGAATTCCTTTGTCACAAGACAAAAGAACAGGATTTTTCCATATATCCCGTTCTTCCTTAGATTCAGGTGAGGAGATTTGTTTCAAAGAATCTCCTTTCATCCATAGGATTCCGATGTTTTCGTTATCCAAAACTGAGGTCCACAGTACAATTTCATGTTCTCCTCTTGCAATCATTTCTTTTCCGGCAAAAGGACTGTACATGAAAGATTTATCTACAGGTTTTACTTCCTCAAATTCCCAATTCTTTATTACTTTTAATTTTGCTTTCATCATCATTCTTCCTTTATCATATCTTCTGTTTCATAATAATGGAAATTCTCAAAAATCAAAGATTCAGTTAGAATGTTTGATTTTTGAGAATGAGTTAATTTTTGTGAAATATATCCGTTAATAATAAAACTTATACGATTTCTCAAAAAGAATTCGAGAAATTTCGTAATCTAAGAGTCTATTAAATTTGAGGTGTGGAATCTTTTTATCCGCTATTCAATGATAAGATTCCTAATATAAACCAAACTATCAATAGTATACTACTCACAAAGGATACTATTACTCCTATGCCACATATCACGAGTGCCCATGTATGTCGTCGTGCTTGTTCAATAAAAAAACAAGGTATTGCTGTAAGAGAAAGAAAAAAACCTCCAAAAAATGATATGAGCCATGTGAATGCGACTACATTATACCATTTTCCTAAGTGATTTTCTCCTATAGGTTGACTGATTATAATAAAATAGGTAAGAATAGCAATAATGTAACAAACGATATTGGTAAGATACAAATATTTCAGTAGATGATGTCTATGAAAATAAGTCAGAATACATAAAACAACAATCATAATGAGTGGAAAATAAAGACGTCCCATAATATAATTATCATTTGCCATAAGACTCACCTCCTTTCTGTCATATTTTGCAATCTAATTTGAAAAATTGTGGCATGAAATGTTATCCGTTAGAATTTTTATATGTTTCTTTACTGATTTTATTTATCTTATCAAACAAGAGTTCAGATATCCAAATTATGATTGTTTTCTATAAAGCTTGATAATAGTATACTATTTTTTAATTGTTTTTTCTACTGTTATGTTTTCTAATGAACATCGAGATTGGCATTCTTTTTCTATTGGTAAAGAAGAGATAAGTATACCTTAACTATAGAATAAATAAATGTGTTGTGTAATGTCACAATGAAATAAATGTATTTAAAATATAATATCAATTTGGATCATTTATTAAAAAGTTACATAAATGAAATAAAAAGGATTTCGTTTGGATGAAGAAATAATGAAAGATTGGTAAAATTGATATTCCTAGATAACCAAGAATAGTAGGGGACGTTTACCCCTACTATTTACTCAAAATTTAAATACAGTTTATAAACGTATCATTATATGATATCAGTCATACAATTATTTGACAGCAAATTCTTTTAAAAATTGCTCTCCAGTACCATATTTTTCATATACAAAGTCAATATCTTTATCACCACGACCGGAAAGATTTACAAGGATAGAGCCTGAATTGTGATTTTTCGCATGTTTGATTGCGTATGCCAAAGCATGTGAACTTTCTATCGCCGGAATGATTCCTTCATAACGGGATAGTAAGAAAAATGCTTGTATTGCCTCTTCATCACTCACGGCTTCATATTTTATTCTTCCGCAGTCGCTCAAATATGCGTGTTCAGGACCTACAGACGGATAGTCAAGTCCGCTTGCTATAGA
>NZ_DBHIIC010000055.1:0-8450 GCF_057248345.1 Filifactor sp.
TGATTCTATTGAGAAAGATAGATGGATAACAATGTTAGAATTATCTGATTGGTACATACTTCTGTGCATTGAGGATGGGAAATATGTTGGTGCGAGTAGTTTTTGTCAATCACGATTTTCTGAGTATCCCAATTATGGAGAAATTGTTACTATGTATTTATGTCAAGAGCATATAGGGAAAGGGTATGAAACAAAATTATTTGAAACAGTTATTCTAGAATTAAATAATAAAGGATATCTTTTTGTGGGTTTTGGATGAAAATGATTTAGAAAAAAATTTTATAAAAAGCATCATTTTATAGAAACTGACAACTGTATCGATGTTAATATTGGAGGGAAGATTCTTCGAGAAGTAATGTATGTATATAAAGGATAGTGATAATTAAAAGAATTAAAATTATTGACATTAATAAGAGTTCAATGTGATGTTAGTAACGATTTTTCTTTAAATTTATTACTTATAGGAAATAATATTGTTAAAAACAGTAAATCAAAAAAGGTTTACTGTTCTTTTCATTTGGGGAATAAGGCAATAAATTATTTTAAATATTAAAAATTAGGGTATGTTAATAGACAGATATAAAAATGAGTGAGGGGACAATATGGTTGTAGGAATGAGGGTTATTAAGACTGCAATAGCAATAGCTATCGGAGTTTTGATTTCAAGTATATTTCAATTACGATATCCTTTTTTTACTGTGATTGCAGCAATTATTGCTATGCAAAATACGTTAGATGACAGTTTTAAAAAAGGATTAGGGAGGATTTCAGGGACTACTTTAGGAGGAATAGCAGGAATTATTTATTTAAATTTTTGTATTTCCGAATCTAATTTATTGAATTCCGTTATCATTGGAATTCTTGCTGTTCTGATTATGTATGTTCAGTTGAAGTTAAAATGGAGTCAATCGATTCAAATTTCACTAATTGTATTTTTATCCATCTGTCTTACGACAAGGGATGAAAGTGTATCGTATTATGCAATTGTTCGTGTATTAGATACTGTGATAGGAATTGGGATTGCTTTTGCAGTCAATTATCTGATTTCACCTCCTAACTATGAGAAACAGTTTATGAATAATGCAGAGCAATTGTTTTTGGAAGAAAAACAAGTTTTTTTGCAAAAATTGAGTAAGGATAAAGTAATTGATATCGAGTTATTGGAACAGAGATTATCTAAGATAAAACAACTGTATAAACTATATTTAGCTGATAGTAAATGGTATACGAAACATTTATTGAATGATGGCTCAACTGTGATTGTGTGGGATGAGGTTATCAGAGACTTAAATGAAGTATATCGACATATTTGTATAATGCAGGAGTTACAATTGTACGGAAATTTAGATGATGAAAATCATAATCGATTGCAGGATATGTTAGGGTATGATGTATCAATTTTGTATCGGAAATCATGTTATGAAAACTCTATAAAAATTGATGGAGAATCTGTTGAAAAAGAGGCATTTTTTCGTCAAGAGTATTACAATAGTTGTGAAGAGTGTTTGGAGGAAGAGACAAAGGTAATTTATAATTATCATATTCATAAGATATTAGATGGTTTAGAGAGATTGAAACAACAATTAGAGGAAGTAGGAGGGACTGTAAATGAAAAAATATGATGTGATTGTGATAGGAACAGGTGCTGGCAATATTATTTTGGAAGAGGCGTTAAAACAGGGATTATATTGTGCGCAGATTGAAAAAGGAAAGTTCGGTGGAACTTGTCTGACGAGAGGTTGTATTCCGACAAAGGTATTGGCAACTGTTGCAGATCAAATAAGAAAAATGGAAGAACTTGGTAACATTGGAATTAAAACGACAAAACCTATTGTGGATTGGGAAGTAGTGTCTGACAGAGTTTGGGATAAGATTAGCGAAAGTGATGAATTGAATGAGTTTTATCATCTTCAAACTAATTTAGATGTGTATGAAGGGACAGGATATTTTGTTTCTGATAAAGTAATAGAAGTATCGTATAACAATGGAACAACACCAGAACAAATGACAGCTGATAAGATTTTTATCAATGTGGGAGGAAGAACGAAGGTTCCATCTATCAAAAATTTGGAAGAAGTTGGATATCTGACAAGTGAGACAATTTTTGGAGAAAAGTATCCTACAAAACCATATAAAAGTTTGATTGTTGTTGGAGGCGGACCAATCGGAGTAGAGTTTGCACACATTTTCTCTGCAATGGGAACAAAAGTTACCGTAGTGCAGCACAATGTTAGACTGTTGCCGAAGGAGGAGAAGGAAAGTTCAGAATTGGTCTTGAAATACCTTAGAAAATTTGGAGTAGAGGTTCATTTGAATAAAGAAACTAATGAGATTAGACAAGAAGAAACAAAAAAGGTTTTAGAGATTCAAGATAGGGAAAGCGGAGAAATTACGACAGTATCAGCAGAAGAAATTTTTATAGCGCCCGGAATCAGACCAAATTCCGACATGTTAAAAATAGAGAATACTTCTATTGAGATTGATAAAAGAGGTTGGATTGTAACAAATGAATTTTTGGAAACGAGTGTAGAAGGTATTTGGGCAATCGGTGATATTAACGGGAAACAACAGTTCAGACATAAAGCGAACTATGAGGCTGATATCGTTGCACACAATTTGTTTATGGGAAAACAACCGAATGAATTTCGTTGGGCGGAATATTCATTGGTCCCTTATGTAACATTCTGTTATCCTCAAGTTGCCCATGTAGGTTTGACACAAGAGGAAGCAGAAAAGTTGGGATATGAAGTTTCTATCGGGATGAATAGATACTCTCAAACAGCAAAAGGATATGCGTTGGGATTTGAACCGAATAGTGAGTATGACGGATTTGCAAAATTGATTTTGGATAAAAAAACGAACCGTATCTTAGGATTGCATGTTACAGGAGAAGATGCGTCTGTTTTGATTCAATCTTTTGTTACGATGATGAATACCAAAACACATATCTTGCAACCGATCAATTCGCATATTGGAAGCGAAGTTGCACAACAGTTGCGAAGAGAAGGATTGACAAGAGAGCTGGCATCTGATCAATTTAGAACCTTAAGAGAAACCATGGTGGCACATCCTACTTTGTCAGAAGTACCTGCATGGACTTATTATCATGTAGATGAAGAATTGTGATGATAAAGAAAGCTAATAACTTTGAAAGAGAACTTTTGTAACTTTACGGAGGTTCTCTTTTTATTTTGTTAACGATTTGATAGAGTTGTGGTTTTGAATATAAAGTATAAGTAGTATATCTATTTTCTATGTATTATCATTTCAAGAGGGTATCGATAGTTGTTACTTACTTCAATGATTGTAAAGCGAACTAAACTCTTTTTTTGACCGGACAAGGTATATGAAGTAGATGACATCAGTAAAAGAAAGAGAGATGAGTCTTTAGAGGACGAGCAAAGAGAACAGTTTGGAATTTATTGTTTTGAAGTAGAAAAAAGATGATAACAATACTTTGTTGTGTTACAATGAAACTATATTGAACAAAAGGAGAATAAAGAACATGAAATATAAGAATAAGGCAGTGGTGCTGGGAGCAAACTATTATATCGGTTTAAGTACGATTCGATGTTTGGGAAAAGCAGGTGTATCCGTTACAGCTATTGATTATGATAGAGATAAAGCATACGGTTTGGAATCAAGATATTGTGAAGAGATTGGAATTGCACCTCATTATAAAAATGAACCGGAGCAATTTTTGTCATTTTTGATAGATTATGCAAAGGTCCAAGAAGAAAAGCCGGTTTTGATTCCTACTGCAGATCCTTATGTAGAGTTTGTAGATACCTATTTTGATGAATTAAAAAAATATTACCTGTTTCCAATGCAAGAAAAAGGAATTTATACGAAGTTGATGGATAAAGATAAGTTCTATCAATTTTGTCAAGAAGTGGGAGCTGTGATTCCGGAAACAGTACTCTTGGATGAGGAAAATTTTATGGAAAAGGTAAAACAGAATGTTGGATTTCCTTGTATGGTAAAACCGGCAGACTCTCCTTCGTTTATGCATGAATTCAGGCAAAAGATGTTTAAGGTTCATGATGAAAAAGAGCTTGAAGAAGCAGTAGCAAAAGCAAAAGAAAAAAATATTGATGTATTTATTCAACGAATTATTCCCGGATTTGATGACCATATGTATACGTTTGATGCATATATCAACCAAGAGGGAGAGATTACACATTGGACAACTTGTCAAAAATATAGACAGTATCCGATTAACTTTGGTGCTTCAGTTTATACAACACAAAAATATGTGAAAGAGTTATATGATATTGCAGCGCCTTTCTTAAAGAAAACAGGATTTCGAGGATTTGCAGAAATAGAGTTCAAAAAAGATGAAAATACAGGACAGTTCTATATTATTGAAGTGAATGTTAGAATCACGAACTTTAATGCACTGTTGTATAAGTGCGGATTAAATATGCCGTACATTACTTATCGTGAGATGGTAGGACATCCGGTACCGAACATGTCGATTGAAAAAGATTTAGGAATTGTATTTTGGTGTGCTTATGAAGATATGTTTGCAGTTAGAGACTATATTAAGACGAAACAACTGACACCTTTTCAGATAGCAAAATCATACTATACTAAAAAAGCTCCTGCGATTTGGGACATAGATGATTTAAAACCGTTTTGGAAGTTTAACAAGCAATTGACAGCAAGGGTGATGGGCAAATTTCAAAAAAAGAAGTAAGAATGAATGGAAGGGGAAACGAGATGAAGCTATCTAAACTGTTGCAAAATGTGTCTGTGATAGAATGTAAAAATGTAGATATGGATTTGGAAATTTCTTCTCTTGCTTATCATTCAGCAAAGGTAGAACAAAATGGAGCGTTTGTCTGTATCAAGGGATATAAGACGGACGGACACAAATATTTGACCTCTGCAGTTGAACATGGAGCGATTGTTGCGATTGTAGAGACTTTTCAAGACATAGAAATTCCTCAGATTAAAGTGGAGGACAGTAGAATTGCACTTGCAACTATGGGTTCAAACTATTATGATCATCCTTCTAAAAAGATGACTGTGATAGGAATTACAGCAACAAACGGAAAGACAACAACGGCGTTTATGGTAGATGAAGTTTTGAAGAAGGCTGGTAAAAAGACAGGGATTATCGGAACGGTAATGATTCGTTCTTTAAATGAGGTGATTCCTTCTGTTTTAACAACACCGGAATCTTTGGATCTTCAAAAATATATGGCGATGATGGTTGAGCAGGGCGTGACACATCTGACAATGGAAGTATCTTCTTCTGCGTTGGAATTGCACCGTGTTCATGGTGTAGATTTTGATTTTGTATGTTTTAACAATATCAGTCGTGACCATATTGATTTACATGGAAGTTTTGAAGATTATTTTCGAATTAAATCTTCTTTGATTAGAGGAATGAAACCATCTGCAAAAGCAGTAATCAATGCAGATGACAGTTTGTTACATGACCTTATTCAGGAAAAGCATAATCAAGTTATCACATACAGTGTAGAAAGTAATTGTGGTGATTTGTATTGCACACAGCTTGACTTGAGTACAGGAATTGCAAGTTGGAAGGTTGTACCAAATCATAGTGAAAGTGAGTTAAACCTATTGAGTAATGAGGTTGACATGGCTCTTTCTGTTCCAGGTTATCATAGTGTTTACAATGCGATGGCTGCAATGGAATTATGCCTCTTGTGTCAGATTGACATTGATATGATTCGTGATGGTTTACGGTCTTTCAAAGGTGTAGAGAGAAGGTTTGAACTAATCTATGATAAGGAGTTTAAGATTATAGACGATCATTTTGCAAATACGGGAAATATTCGTGTGACATTGGAAACCTTGAAAAAAATGAAGTATGAACAATTACATTTTCTCTATGCGATTCGAGGTTCTCGTGGTGTTGTTGTTAATCGTGAGAATGCAGAAGAAATTTGTCGTGGAATTCAAAATCTTCCATTGAAGACTTTTATCGCAACAAAGAGTGTATGTCATGTAACGGAAAAAGATGTGGTAACGCAGGAAGAAGTTTCTGTTTTTGAAGAGAGTATGAATCGTTATAACAGGACAGTACCCATCTATGATGACTTGGAGGAAGCGATTGCATTTATCTTGAACGAAGTAAAGATGGGAGATGTAATCCTATTAGCCGGCTGTCAGGGGATGGATTCCGCTGGAAAGATGATATTACAACAATTGGCAAAGGGCAAGTCTCAGGAAGAACAGAAAGAAATTATGAAGTGTGTGGAGCATCGTGTGTGTGGAATATAACAATAGAAAACGAGGGTAGTTTTCTCATATCAGCACCATAAAAAGTAGTAGCAAAAGTTTTTTGATAGAATGAAACACAAGCATTTTTTTAATTAGATTATAAATTACAAATAAAAAAGATATGTATCAGAATAGAAAGATTTTTTCAGAATCATTCCCTTATGAGTACATATCTTTTTATTTATTTTTTTAAGGAGTTCTATCTAGATAGAACACTGTTCATTTGTTCTTCTGAAATTAAGTTATTGTCAAGCATTGTTTTTAGTACATGTCTTTGCCGTGTTTTCGCGCGTTTGAAATGCTTGTTAAGAGATAGCATACTTGGAGACTGTGGTAATCCGGCCAATAAGGATGCTTCGTTCAAGGTTAAATCAGAAGGAGCTTTTCCAAAATAACCGTAAGAAGCTTCATGGATTCCATAATGTCCTTCTCCGAAATAAATAATATTGACATATAACTCCAAAATTTCATCTTTTGTCAACTGTCGTTCTAACTCTCTTGCAATAAAAAGTTCCGGTATTTTTCTATCCCCTTTGTCTTTATGAGAGAAATACATATTTTTGGCAAGTTGTTGTGTAATAGTACTTCCACCTTCACGCCATTTGCGATATTTGATATTATTTCTCATCGCACGAACAAGACCGATAGGATCAATAGCACCATGTTGATAAAAACGGCTGTCCTCTACAGAATAAATTGCATTCTTGAAGTGAGGACTCACTTGTTTTAATGTAGTGTAATGCCTTGATTGTCGAATGGTGTCTATTTTCTGTTCAACCGGAACATCGTGCACGATATATTGATAGTATAGGTATCCACGACCGAATATCATTAAGGTAACGATAATGACTAGAGTTAATACAAGTAAGAACACCTTTTTCAAAAATTTATGAAGTAATGTCATGATTGTTCCTCCATAACTTCAAAAGAATAAGTTTATTTTAGAACCAGTTTTTTGCCAATGATTGTTTCAAATTCATCTAAAATTCTGGAAGCATCTCTCAATTCCATATCCAAATAAATGGAGGCGGAAATTTCCATAATGATTTCAGTATCTGTTATGGTGAAATCAATATTTTTTACTACGTTATCCATTCTTTTATCGAGTGATTCTGCAAGTTTTAGGATGACACCTAATTTTCGAATAATAGTGATATCATCTTCCGTTAGAATCTCAGAGTATTGGTCAAAAGTGATATAAGAATTGTTTTTTCTATGAAATGAAGCTATATAAGCACTCATTAACAATTCTTTGTGAGTCAAACCGCAGATAGGAGAATTCAAGATAACCCAGTAAGAATGATGATGGTGGTTGTAATAATTGATAACGGAACCGCTATCATGCAATAAAGCACTGGTGTTTACAATTTGATGCAAATCAACATCTTTTGTTTCAGGTAAGTTCAATACATCTCTGATATTGGTGAAAATCTCCATTGCGAGCCATCTGATTTGAAAAGCGTGAAGAGAATCAAGCTCCATTAGTTTGATAATATTTTCGATAGAGTGCATCAAAGGACTTCGGATAATAATTTTTTTCTCCTTCATTAAATAGTTGTAGAAAACACCTTCTTTTAAACCGTTTCCACTAATTGTGATGGAAGGAACGGATAATTTTTGAAGTAGTGTCTTTGTAAAGAAGATAGAACCGAGCAAAATATTGTAGTCATGTTGAATATCCTCGTTCTTTTCCCAATTCTCCAACACTTCTAAGTTGAAATTTTCGTAGAGATACTCAATACGGTCGATATTGGTAGAGTATCCGTGAACAATATCCAACGGATATTTTCTAAGATACATATCTAACCTTGCAATGTATCTAATATTTCTTCCCATTGCAATAACAGGTAGATTTTCTAATGTCGAAAGCCATGGTACTTGTTGAATTACTTTATCTGCAATTACATTGATTTTATGTTCTTTTTCTTCTTTTGAAAGAGAATTATCTCTAAAAATACGTCCTAATTGAATAGCACCTTCTGGAAAACTGTAAAAAGATTCCATTGTTCTGTGTTTCATGTGAATCAGTTGAAAACTTCCGGCACTTAAATCAAAAATCAGCCCGTTAGGATGTTCGACAAAAGCAGAAGTCGATAACATATCATAGTAACACTGTTGTTCTTCGCTGATTAGTTCTATTGGGATTCCAACTTTCTTCTTAATCAAATCCACGACAATATTCGAGTTGGAAACAG
>NZ_DBHIIC010000056.1:0-8281 GCF_057248345.1 Filifactor sp.
CTAAAGAGCAATTAGGATATATTGTTGTTTCACATGTCTTATGATTTTTGGAATTGCATTGAGTTCTTTCAAGCTGAATGAGTGATGGAATGTCAGAAGTAAAACAAAAAAAATCAGGATAGTATTTCTCAGGTATTTTTTATATTTTTTTTCCATGTTGTATCACCACATTTCTTGAAATATTCGTCCAGTGCAAAGATAGTGTTTTCTGGTGCTTTAGAAGGGCTATTTACTTTATGGTTGGAATCGTGAAGGCAGATGACTCCACCTGTTTGTTTTTCTTTTAGCATTGCATCATAAATTTCCTTCCAATTTTTATCTTCCTTCCAATCTCCTACAATACAAGTCCATAATTTTAAAGGAAGATTCCATTTTTTTGAGATGATTATCATGGCAAGATTTACCCAACCGTGAGGTGGGCGATAGTAGGATGGTTTGATGCCATGACTTTCTAAGATTTGTTTAGATTTTTGCATATCTTGCTTTGTTTTCCATATTCCCCATAAAACCGGATGGGTATGATGGTAACAATGAAGTCCGATCTCATGCCCTTCCTGATGTATTTTTTTGATAATATCAGGATATTTTTCAACTTTTTCAGCAATCACAAAGAAACAAGCCTTTGTATTGTGTTGCTTTAGAATAGCTAAAACTTGTTCTGTATACATAGGATTTGGCCCATCATCAAAAGTCAGTAGTAATTCAGAGCATGGATATGTTTCTTTATAGATAAACTTAAAATAGATGGTTGGAAGAATGGAGTAACAACACCATAATAATATATAGATTAAAATTATTTTTAGGAACATTTTTGAACACTCTCTTCCAGTATAGTCTCTTCTAACACTTTGGTATCTATCCCATTTTTTATTTTTCGAATATTGTATTTCATATCTTCCAAAAGATCATCATTTTCAACAATTTCCAAAATAAGCTCAATATCTTTTTGACATCGTTTCATTTTGGAAGGCAGAACATACCCGATTTCTTTATTGGAAATATATTCTGCATTGTGTACTTCTTGTTCAAGGAATGGCTTGAATACAATCATGGGAGTTTCGTTGTAAATTGCCTCAAATGTTGTGATTCCACCTGCTTTCGTAAGTAGAATATCTGAATTTTGCATTAGGTAGTCGATATTGTTGACATATCCCAATATGTTTAATGTAGGAAATTTATCAATTAATTTATTATAAAGCTTTTTATTTTTACCCGTTACAATCGTTACTTCGACATCGGGTAAGGAGGCTAATTTTTTATAAAATTTCATTTTTTTTGGAAGTAGCCCTAACCCGCCACCCATTACCAGGATGTTCTTTTTGTTACTCTTGTTTTTGATTATCTCAAAATCAAATTTATTTGATACAGGGATTCCTCCTATCTTGATTTTGTTAATATCTATCCCCAATATTTGTAGTTCTTTTTTTGTCACTTCATCAGCGATAATATATTTATCAGTGTTGAAATTAACCCATCCGTTATGTGGTTTCACATCGGTAATCCAAGTAATCAGAGGAATTTGTGAGCCTGTTTTCTCTTTGTATAACGACATGAGTTGAGATGTGAAAGAATAAGTGGAAATTACAATATCCGGATTTTTGCTTTCGATGAATCTTGAAAAATCATCAAGCAGAATTTTTGACATTATTTTGGATAATGTCGGATTTTGATTGCTTTTGGTTATTTTTTTGTAAGCTAAATTATATAGTAGGTTTCCCGACTCTACGATTGTATTGTAACATTTGTAAAACAATTCGGTTTTATCATCGAATTTAATTTCATATATGTCAACACATTCGACATCGGCAAGATAAAAGTCTTTTTTTATTTGTTCTTCGATGGCTTTTGCACATTGAAAGTGTCCCATTCCACATTTTGCAGTCAATGTTAGTACTTTCATTTTATTCACCACTTTCTTTTTTGATAAAATGCATCATACTTATTAGATATTATATAAAATATTCGTTGTAAAACATTATAAAAAGTGTGGGATTTCATCATAAAAATCATAGAAATTTGTAGTTTAGTAGGATGTATATAGGTATATTTTGTAACAGGAAGAAGTTTGTGTATGAATCACTATTGAAAATTATTATAAAACTCTGTATTTTAATAAAGTTATATTGTATCTCTATATTTATGGTTTTACACTATTTCTACTCTTTTGTAAAAAGTGTTTCATATGCAATTGGTTTCTCGTGTTCAATTAACATTGGCAATAAAAGGAGGAAGAAGTATGAACGTTTCCATTCAAAAAAAGTGGGATTTTTTGTTACCGGTATTGTTGCAAAAGAGATTGAGTCTTCGTGATGTGAGGAAGTGTTGGACAAATTATATGAAAATTACAGTCATGAGGAATTATCTAAATTAGAAACCGAAGAGAGTGTAGGGGTTTATTATGAAGGGAGTAATCTTAATAAAATAAATTATATGGTGGGATATATTGTTTCTGAACCTATAAAAGCAAAAGAAATGTGATTGGATTCTTTGAAGGTAGAGGAAAGAGAATATGCAGTCTTAGAGTTGGAATGGAAAGTGCCGGACTGTATTCCTAACGGTTGGAAATATGCTATGGAGGTATTTTTTCCGGAACATGGTTATCGTCATTCTGGGAAATCGAATTTTGAATAGAGATATGGATTGCACTGATTATAAGATGGAACTTTGGATACCGATTGTAAGAGAATAGTGTAATCAAAAAAAGCATTTTGTTGAGAAAAATTCTAACAAAATGCTTTTTGTAAGTTATGAACCTTAATTTAAGGTTAGTTATTTAATTACCATATTTAATATTTTTCCCGGAACATAGATAGTTTTTATAACCTGTTTGTCGCCGATAAAGCTTTTAATATTTTCTTCTGTTTCTACAATTTTTAGAAGTTCTTCTTGAGTAATATCTTTTGAAACAGTTACTTTACCACGAATTTTACCGTTGATTTGAATAGGGATTTCAACAACGGCATCTATCGTTTTGGATTCATCCCATGTTGGCCAATCAGCATGGTCCATATCTTTTTCAAATTGTTGCAGTTCCCAAATTTCGCAACAAATATGAGGTGCAATCGGATAAAGTAAAGTGATAAAATCTTGAAGTTCTTTTCTTGTGATAAATTCATCATCATAGAATTGGTTAACGGCTGTCATCATAGCAGCAATAGCGGTATTGAATTTTACATTTTCGAAGTCTTCGGAAACTTTCTTGATTGTTTTGTGCATTAATGAAATATGTTTTTTGTCATATTCATTTTGTTCCGTTACCATTTCCTGTAGTTTCCATACACGTTCCAAGAATCTTTTACATCCTTTTACACTGCTGTCAGACCAAACTGCAGGGCGTTCATAATCTCCGATAAACATAATGTAAGTTCTCAATGTATCAGCTCCGTAGTTATCAATAATTTCGTTCGGATTGATAACATTACCGCGAGATTTTGACATTTTTTCGCCGTCAGGACCTAAAATTAAACCTTGTGCAGTACGTTTTTTGAATGGTTCCGGATAGGATACTGCATCAATATCATGTAGGAATTGATGCCAGAATCTGGAATAGATAAGATGGCGGCTTACGTGTTCCATACCTCCGTTGTACCAATCTACAGGTCCCCAATAATCCAAGGCTTCTTGGGATGCAAGTGCATCATTGTTATGTGGATCCATATATCTTAGGAAGTACCAAGAGGAACCTGCCCATTGTGGCATGGTATCTGTCTCCCTCTTTGCAGGTTTTCCGCATACTGGACAGGTTACATTTACCCAGTCTTCGATATTTGCAAGTGGAGATTCACCGGTTTCGGTAGGTCGATATTCTTCAACATCAGGAAGAGTGACAGGTAACTGTTCTTCCGGAACAGGAACCATTCCACAGTGTCCACAATGAATAATTGGAATCGGTTCTCCCCAATATCTTTGACGGTTGAACGCCCAGTTTTTCATTTTGTAGTTTGTTTTTGCTTCACCTATTTTATTTTCCTCAATATAGCGGATGATTGCCGGAATCGCCTCTTCTACAGTTAAGCCGTCGAATTTGTCAGAATTTACAAGGATGTCTTGTGGTGAAGTTTTGTATACTTCATTTTGAACATCTCCACCTTTTACAACTTCTATGATTGGAATATTGAATTTTTTTGCAAATTCCCAGTCTCTGTTGTCATGTGCAGGTACAGCCATAATTGCACCGGTTCCATATCCCATCATTACATAGTCGGAAATCCAAATAGGAATTTCTTTGTTTGTTAAAGGATTGATGACAGTTAATCCTTTCACCTCAACTCCTGTTTTGTCCTTTGCAAGTTGAACTCTTTCGAATTCCGTTTTTTTGGTAGCTTGCTCTTGATAATCTCTGATTTCATCCAAGTTTTGTAGCTTGGATTCATATTTCTTAAGATAAGGATGTTCAGGAGCCATAACCATAAAGGTAACACCGAATATCGTATCCGGACGTGTTGTGTATATTCTCAAGGAATCTTCTGTACCTGAGATAGGAAAATCGACTTCTGCACCATTGCTTCTTCCAATCCAATTCTCCTGTTCTAACTTGATGCGAGGCAAGAAGTCAAGTCCATCCAAACCGTCTAATAATCTGTCTGCATATTCTCTGATTTTTAGGAACCAAACGTCTTTTTCCATCTGAACAACGTCATGTCCACAACGGTCACAAACTCCATTTTGAGACTCTTCATTTGCCAAAACAACTTTACAATTGTTACAGAAATTTACATAAGTCGTGTCTTTGTATGCAAGCTTATGTTTAAACATTTGTAAAAAAATCCACTGTGTCCATTTGTAATAGTTTGGATCGGTCGTATCGATGGTTCGATTCCAATCGAAAGAATATCCTGCTGACTTTAGTTGACCTGTGAATACGTCAATATTGCGGTCAGTAACAGTTCGAGGATGTTCTCCTGTCTGCATAGCATAATTTTCTGTTGGAAGTCCGAATGCATCCCATCCGATAGGGAATAGTACATTATATCCTTCAAGTCTTCTTTTTCTGGAAATTACTTCAAGAGAAGTATAGGCTCTGATGTGTCCGACATGAAGTCCTGCACCTGATGGATATGGAAACTCAATCAAGTTAAAATATTTCTTTTTATTGTGGTCGATTTCAGAACGGAATGTGTGGTTCTTTTCCCAATGGGATTGCCATTTTTTTTCAATTTGATTTGGATTGTATTCTCTCATAAACTCACTCCTTTAGATAATTTAAATAGCTTATTTTACAATATTTAACAGAGAATCTGAGTTCTATAAAAATTATGTTCTTCAAGAGATGGTATCAATAAAAATCTTACATTTTTCAGAAACAACTTCTTTCAATGCAATAAAAAAATCTTCCTCTCTAAACGATAGAGACGAAGATTCGCGGTACCACTCTAATTGATAAAAAACAGAATTTTTATCCTCTTGAAGGATTTAACGCATTCCTTACGTCTGATTTTTCAGAAACTCCAAGACAAGTTCAAAAAGTTGATTTTATCGTTTTTCAGCAACCAACGACTCTCTGTAAAAATTTTCTTTTTTACTACTTCTTTTCTTCGTTAAATATTTTATAATGTAGTTATATTATCAAAAAATATGAGATAACGCAACCACCAAACAAAATATTTCGTAAATTATCAAAAAATATTTGACAAATGAAAATATGCGTATTATACTGTAAAAAATTAAAAAAACATATGCACTGAAAGTCGTTTTTTATATTGCTTTTTTATAATAAAAGAACGGAAATTTCATTTCGTAATTTCAAGAAAAAAGAGAGCATAACCTGGTTTTTAAGAATTGATAAAGGTTTTGCAAAATTTTTTTGCCCTTTTTTGGGTTTTGAAAAATATAAAAAATGCTACATATGTCTTGATATCCCAATGAAAAATATGTTTTTCCAACAGTTTTGATCGTTGTTTGGATGGTGTACATATCATAAAACAATTCAGTTTTATGATAAAAGGAAATGAGTTGAATTTGTGTATGTTCACAGTAGAATACACAATACTTATTATTGAAAAAACATTCACAGGAGGCAAATTATGAAAAGAATTGTAGTGGCACTTGGTGGAAACGCATTAGGAAACAGTCCTGAAGAACAAATGCAGAAAGTAAAACATACTGCAAAACCTATTGTTGATTTGATTGCTGAGGGAAATGAAGTGATTGTTGCACATGGAAACGGCCCTCAAGTAGGTATGATAAACCTTGCGATGGATACGGCATCTAACAGTGAAGCAAAAACCGCAAAAATGCCATTTCCTGAATGTGGTGCGATGAGCCAAGGATATATTGGATATCATCTTCAAAATGCGATTCGTGAAGAACTTATTAACAGAGGAATGAATAAACCTGTTGCAACTATCATTACTCAAGTTATTGTTGATAAAAATGATATAGCTTTTGAAAATCCTACAAAACCGATTGGTGCTTTCTATACCAAAGAAGAAGCGGAAAAAATGTCAAGTGAAAGAGGAGAAACTTTCAAAGAAGATGCCGGACGTGGATACAGAAGAGTTGTACCATCTCCACTCCCAATTGATATCGCAGAAAAAGATACAATTCAAGCATTGATAGATGCAAATCAAGTGGTGATTACAGTTGGTGGAGGAGGAATTCCTGTCTATGCAGATGGAAATAGATTAGTAGGAGTTCCTGCTGTAATCGATAAAGACTTTGCATCTTCTAAGTTAGCAGAAATTGTGAATGCGGACTACTTGATTATTTTGACAGCTGTAGAGAAGGTAGCAGTGAATTTTGGAAAAGAAAACGAAGAATGGTTATCGGAATTGAGTATAAGTCAAGCAGAACAATATATCAAAGAAGGACATTTTGCTCCAGGATCAATGCTTCCAAAAGTAAAGGCTGCAATGTCTTTTGCTCAATCTAAAGAAGGAAGAAAAGCATTGATTACTTCGTTAGAAAAAGCGGCAGAAGGAATTCAAGGAAAAACAGGAACGATGATTGTAAAATAGTATAGTAAGATTAGTAATTTTTTGAAAAGAGTAGGTGATAAAAATGAACCTACTCTTTTTTAGTACAAGTATTTGAGTGGTTATAATCATAAAAAAATATTTCGTTATATTTTACTCCAAGCAAACATTCGTCAGCAATAGGATATTGAATCATAATATGATAGATTTTAGCATAGCTCAAAATTGCAAATAAGATTGCTTTAATTACTTAAAACTTTCTTCTTGATTCAATCACTTTTCCTAAAATAGTAATCGGTAATTCTTCTATTTGCTGATTGGTATAAAAGACCGGTGGATAGACTGATGAATTAAATCCATTTAGAATGATTCCGTTATCTTGCTTGATAATTTGTTTTATACTTGCCTCTTTTCCATTGACAAGAACAACTGCAATCTCTCCGTTTTCAACTGTGTTTTGTTGTCTGATGATGACAATATCTTCTTCTAACAGTTTCGGCTCCATGCTTTTGTCGTGTATTTTTAGTGCAAAAAATGTACCGGTGTTTGCAAGTTCAGATGTTAATTCTTCATAGTTCAACACTTCTTCAACAACATTAAGTGGTATACTTAACTGCTTTTCCTCAAATATCGGAACCTTAACTCCTTTTTGTTTGGTTTCTTGATTATTGCCTAATAAGTAATCTGTTGTTACATTAAAATAATTTGCTAAAGCTTTAATAGTATTGGTGTCGGGGGTTCTTCTGTTGTTTTCCCAATTTGATATAGCATTACGAGATACCGATAAAACTTTTCCAAGATCTTCTCCTGTTACGTTGTGAATATCTCTTAGTTCTTTTAAAATTTGTCCAAATGTTTTCACTTTGTTCCTCTCCTTTTCTAAATCATACAATTATTTTCTATTTATGGATATATATAGTAACACAATGAAAATTCTATTTGTTTTTTTAATGGAAAATCATTGTAACGTAACAGATTGTGTGATATAGTATATGTAACGTAATGAAAATTAAAAATTGATCATAATATGAAAAACTAATAGATTGAAAAGTTTATGTTCATTATATGAAATAACACAAGTACAGTTGGAAATGAACTAAATTATGAAAAGTTAAAATCTACGAATAGAATGAATAATATATTATGTATAGCATTAAAAATTTTTAATAAGTGCAGTATCCACAATAGATGTATAGTATAAAAAAATATGGGTTCTACAGTACTTAAAATTTGAAGTTTGTTTATCGTTCATAATAATCTCATCTCTTTTTTGCAATGAAGTATAGAGGTCAACAGTGTAAAAAACACCAGAAAATCTTAAATTGCAATATCAAATTGAACTAATTCCTCATTATCATCTAAAAGTC
>NZ_DBHIIC010000057.1:0-7803 GCF_057248345.1 Filifactor sp.
GAAGTCACACCATGACACTGTTTGACTACCATATGAAATTACACTACTCTCAAACTAGCGAGGACACACTAACATGGCGAGGTGCGTTTGACTACCATATGAAATTACACTACTCTCAAACGTATATCAAACTATATAACAATATGAAATGGTTTGACTACCATATGAAATTACACTACTCTCAAACAATTAATCTCAGATATGGAATTTTTTCTGAGTTTGACTACCATATGAAATTACACTACTCTCAAACAAATCTTATGCCCAAATTTCCAGAAATCCTGTTTGACTACCATATGAAATTACACTACTCTCAAACTAGTCAGAGTAGAAGTCACACCATGACACTGTTTGACTACCATATGAAATTACACTACTCTCAAACGGCGTGAAAATCATCGTTCTTATTTCCCGAGTTTGACTACCATATGAAATTACACTACTCTCAAACCCTCTCAATCCCACATAATCACATCATAGTGTTTGACTACCATATGAAATTACACTACTCTCAAACCAGCCTGAGGCACTTGCTTCGATAGGATTTGTTTGACTACCATATGAAATTACACTACTCTCAAACGAACCTATTTCCGTTATATACGTCCCTATAGTTTGACTACCATATGAAATTACACTACTCTCAAACCATATAAAATCAAATCAAATTCAAACTGGTGTTTGACTACCATATGAAATTACACTACTCTCAAACAGTATGAAAAATGTTAAATTGATTATTAGTGTTTGACTACCATATGAAATTACACTACTCTCAAACGCGGTCCGATTATCACAGGCATAACGTCAAGTTTGACTACCATATGAAATTACACTACTCTCAAACAAATGGTGGTTTTAAGATACTATAAATCAAGTTTGACTACCATATGAAATTACACTACTCTCAAACTATCGTCTATTGTAACAATAGCTTTGCCGTGTTTGACTACCATATGAAATTACACTACTCTCAAACAGTAATGTTTATGGGTAAAGATAACCAACAGTTTGACTACCATATGAAATTACACTACTCTCAAACTTTTAAAAGGTGTATCAGAACCAACTTTATGTTTGACTACCATATGAAATTACACTACTCTCAAACACCATAGGACAATGATTATATACTTCAACAGTTTGACTACCATATGAAATTACACTACTCTCAAACTTTATGTTCCTCTAAATATATTTTAGATATGTTTGACTACCATATGAAATTACACTACTCTCAAACTTGGGATTACATCTAAAGGCAAGTTAAAGAGTTTGACTACCATATGAAATTACACTACTCTCAAACCCTTTGCAACTACAGTTAAAAATCTAACATGTTTGACTACCATATGAAATTACACTACTCTCAAACTTACAAAAGAATCCGGCAGTAAGTTTTATAGTTTGACTACCATATGAAATTACACTACTCTCAAACTAGCCCGACACACTTGCTTCAATTGGATTTGTTTGACTACCATATGAAATTACACTACTCTCAAACTACTTTTGTGATAGCTCCACAAAGTTATATGTTTGACTACCATATGAAATTACACTACTCTCAAACCTCAACACATTTACGGTGCGGAGTATTCGGTTTGACTACCATATGAAATTACACTACTCTCAAACAAACACAAGAAAGATTTGAAAATCAATTAAGTTTGACTACCATATGAAATTACACTACTCTCAAACTGGGAGAAATCCAAGTGGCAAACAGCACAAGTTTGACTACCATATGAAATTACACTACTCTCAAACTTATTTGTTATCATATTAGTTAGTTATTTTGTTTGACTACCATATGAAATTACACTACTCTCAAACCAAGGGGAGCGGATTACGAGGTGCTAAATGGTTTGACTACCATATGAAATTACACTACTCTCAAACTACAGGTGTAGGTGCGGTGAATGCAGGACTGTTTGACTACCATATGAAATTACACTACTCTCAAACCTCAATTTGAAAATAAACGCCACTACTACGCCTGCATTCCATATGGTAGTTTCTTTATATTTCGCATAAATCTATATCTATTATAGTTTGTTTCTTAGGACTTTCCAAGTCAATTTGATGACTTTCCACAAACAAAAATAATATTTTTTGTGAGAATTGATGTTGCCTCAAATATTCGAAATCTATCTTTGTTAAAAAGCCTGAACATCCTACCAAAATAAAGATATTCTTATGTAATAATTCAAACATTGTTTTGCTATAATCAATCAATCGTTCAACAAATCGTCCTTCTTCCTCTTTCAACCGGATATCCATCAATTTCAAAATATTCTCTGCTTCAACATAATCAATATACTCTATATCATATTCCAACTCTAAAGATATTTTAGAACATAAAGATACAAGGCTACCGGAAATATCAATAAAGTTTTCTGCCAAATAGGAATCTTGAACCTTTTCTAAAACATACTCCAGTAGTTTTTTCTGAATTTCCTTTGTATGATACGAAATACTCATCGGAGAAAATAAAATATCTACTTGTTTGGCAAAATTTATTTTCTCAAACTTTTCAAAAATAGAAACATCCTCTGTTATTTTTTGTTTTGCAGAATGGATTGACAAAACAAAATCTTCCAACTTAACAGGATTCTCTATCACTAAAAAGTTTAATCTTTCTTCTTCTAATTCAATATCCATATTCAAGTCATAGTACACTAAGTTCACAAAATCACCAACCTATCATCTGAATCTACAACATTACTTCGCTTCTCTCCACACAGATATTCCATCTTTGCAAATTGTTTCTCTGTCACCATAATCATTTGAACCAGTCCTGATTTAGGTTTATGCTTTCGGATAGAACTTAACACGGAACTTGCTACAGTTTGGTTTAATACTAATTTACAATAGACGCTTTCCTGCATCATCAAAAAACCTTTTTTTATTAAAAATTTTCGAAAATCTCGATAGTCTCTTTTATCTTCTAAGGTAATTGTAGGCAAATCAAAAAATACTATAATTCTCATATATCTATAACTCATAGGTATAAAATTTGATATATGAAGTATCTTCATAATGTAATGCTTCAAAAATGCTTTTGCAATATAACTTAATAGCATTGTTGACATAAGACACCTTACTATCAATTCTTACTTCTCCATTTAAGATACTTACTAATTCATATTTATTGTGGCTATCGAAATTTTCTAAATTTAAAGTGAGGACTTTGCGATCTACTAGAATACGAAACGGTTCCATCAAATCGGAAGCTAAATTAAACGAATTAAAGCGACTGCTATGCCATAATCCAATCTGTGTCAAATAACCGTTAGACACAATTTCACGATTAAAACAGGACAATAAGATATTGTATCCGTAATTTAAGGCAGCATTAATTGTATTTTCATCATTTCTTGTAAAGTCAATCCCAAACATTGTATTAAAATATACTTTTGCAGCATGGCCTTCACGATTATTTTGGTCACCCGGTTCCATTTCTTCAATATAAGTTTTTAACAATTCGGCTCTGTCAAAGTGTTGATATTCTTCCAAAAGTTCCATCTGATTTTTTATTTTTTCTTTTACGATTTTCGTCCAAACAAGTTGTTTGATTTCATCACTCCAACTCACTTGTTCTCTTACTTTCAAACTTGTGTCGTGGCTTCCATGATAAGGTAACAGTTCTGACTGTGGATTATGATTGGCATCGCAGAATATAATTTTGACTTTATTTTTCACTAATTCAGAAATCAGCGTTGTTGTCAAGGAGACTCTCGTAGACTCAATCATCAAAAAGCCAATATCCGGAATATAGACTCGGTCTGTCTCATCCTGCTTACGGACTACAAGATAATCCATCTTGTAGTCCAGTTTCGCATGACCTGTAATAATTACTTCTCTCCAACTCATAGCTCTCTCCTATTTTCATATAATAATGGATTCACATTGCACCTCATTTCTATTCGTTGCATAGAGCCATAATTTATAATTTACCTTTGCTCATAGTTGCGTACTATATCACAAAATTTGTCCAAAAATTGTCCTTAATAAAATATGTAAAAGAGAGGGAATATCCCTCTCTTATTTAATTACAACAGCCTTTTCTTTTTCGTTCCATTCAACAGTTTTTCCCAGTAATTCTGTGATTTCTCGAATGGATACATAATTAGTATCCTTTTCCTCAAAACCATCTAATTTGACTGTTTTCCCATTGATTTTTACATTTACCATCTTTCCTACCCTCCCATCTTTTTTTCCCTTTTCTCCTAACTCTTTAAATCTTCTTGCATATTTGAAAATATCTGTTTTTTCAATCGTGATTCCATTTCTACTGTAATTACAATGGATCCAGTATCCTAATCCCAAATAAATTCCGATATGATTTGTTCTTTTACCTAGGTTTGATGGATTTTCCATTATCCCAATGTCGCCAGGCAACAGATTTTCACGATTTATCGGTATGGAATTCTCAAACTGATGGTATGTTCCGTCAGGAATATTCACTCCTGCAGATAGGTAGCAGTATCTTACAAAGCCACTACAATCCAAACTTTTTGGAATAGATGGTGGAATTGCCTTTGCTCCTAATTTGTAGGTTACCTCTTTGCCTTTCAACATTTTAGCAGTTTGAACGATTTTTTCTCTCTTATTCATTTTTCTGCTCCTTTTTGTTATTTTATCTTAATTTTTTTGTTATCAATATGCAGAAACGATACATTTTGTATCGATTTCTTATATTATTATTGGTTTTCAGGCATATTTGCTACTGCAATATCAATAATCTGTCCAATAATATCCTTGTCCATTTTCACACCACATTTTGTATAAATTTCGTCAATTGCTTTAGTTATAGCCTCTTTTCTTTTCTCTGTAGAGGATTTATCAGCTTTTTCGAGTCCTTGTACAATCCCCATACAGATCCCCATAATCATTTTTACCTTAGTATCCTTAAACATTGTCCCGCCCAGCAATAGAGCCAATTTAACCTCATCATAATAACTAAACTTGATTCCTTTTCTTTTCATTGCGATTAAAACACCGCAAAATAACACAACAATACATACTCCATAAACCATGTTCATATCAAACAAGTTATTCATTATAATCATTCTCCTTTTCTATTTTCTTTTTCTTGATTCCAGCTAAACTCCATAGTTCAACTGTTGTGAACGCAAAAAAAGCACTAATTAAAGTGCTTGGTTCGTTACCTGTATGATTGAATACATATAGTATTGCTATAGTAAAAAGTACATTTAATGCAATTATACAAGCAACAATATACTTGCTATAATTCTTTTTTTTCATCACTGCTCCTCTCTAATTTCTAAAGCGAATACTTCCGCTTCCATTTTACTTTTTACAACACCATCACTCCCCCCGCCGACTGCATAATATTTTTGTAAGCACAATTGAAAATTGTCAAGTTGTGAAGGTGTAACATACCCTTGATTCTTGTACTGCAGATAAGCCTTTGTAATTTTATCGTGCAAGGAAGTCCGTCTATAGTCCCGACTTTCGTTAGTGATAATAATTAAATCTCTTTTTACCTCTCTGACCTCATCCGTCAGAACTTCGATAGACTGAATTAAATCATCTCTTTTTTGAAACTCCCCATGAAACCACACTGTATTTTTATAGACAGATAATAATAGTTTACAAAGATACACGATAGCTACAATTCCGATGATTAGTTGATAGACAGATAGATCACCTGTCACACTTTTTAATTCATTCATAAACATTACCCCTTTTATTTTTTGTCATAATACATTTCAAACAACAATTTTTTCTGATATGGTTCTAAATCCAGTGAATTGATATATCGGAATGTTTGAGCCTTTTTTGAGTAAGGACCTTTTGTAATCGGATTTCCTTTTCTGTTTAATGGAACTCTCATATTTTCTCTTACTTCTTCAACTGTCAGATAATCGTCAATGGATATTCCGTTTTCAACCAATGCACTATATGACTTCTTTTTGTTGTCAAAGTCAGCTTTTAAGATAGCGATTGTTTTTTCATCACTCAAACCTAATTCAGATAGAGCTTTTAATTTATGCGATTTCCCTTTTTCGTTATCAGGTAAAGAACCGACCACTCCTTTATATTGCAAATAATCATTCACACCTACAGAATCAGCTTTTTCAATCCATCCTTTTGGTGTGTAAGAAGTTCCAAACTCCTTAGCAATTTCAGACTTTGCCTTTTGATTAGCGTAATCATACACGTTATAAATCATCTTTTCTTTTTCTTCATCACTTGCTTTTTTGTAGCTTTGAGAAGAAAAAAGAGAATCCAATAGATCTTTTCTGTACGTTCCGCTTGTTTTCAAAAACTGTGTTCTTTGCTTTGAATTAAAGGTATATGTTTCGCCATCTATTGTAACTTCATTTGCCTTGTCAATCTGTGGCGGCAGTACATCTGTGTTGCCGGTTTTCTTATACAGACGGAATATTTCCTCTTCTCTTGTTCCTCTTTTTGTGTTGGAGTAGTATCCGGGAGAAATCATATTTTGAAGTAATCTTTTTGACCAAGTATCCCCCTCTTGTAACATCTCTTGCCCCCATACATCAATTTTAGGTTGTAATACATGCGGTGGAGCAAACGGAACTTTAGACACAATTTGATTGAATGTTTGTTGCATAACCTTAGCATTGCCTTTTCGTGGAGATGAAGTATCATATCTTGTAGCATCCTTTGTTCTGTTAAATTGTCCAAATAAAGTAGGTACATATTGTCCCGCATATTGACTTGCGGCATTACTCAAAAAATCAAACACAAAACCGCCATCATTTGAACTGTAGCTCTTCATTGTTCTTGTTAGTCCTTGAACCATACTCATACTAAATACCGGATCCGATACATTCCCAATAACATCAAGTGCAGTACCAAGAGAATTTACAATATCAAAATTTTTCTTGTCATTTTCTTTGTTCAATTCTTCAAAAGCCTCTACCCCTACAAAAAGAGGTAAAGCAGTTGGAGATACCCAGTCAATCGTATAACTGTGATTTCCAATATTCACAGAATAATTCTGTTGGCCCGTAAGTTTAGAAAAAGCCTTTTCTTTTTCCTTTTCTTCATCTCCTCTACCCTTTAATACGCCAAAGTGAGCCAAAGCATATCCAAGACCAACAAGAGTAGTTCCTGTTAATCCTGCCGAAATTCTGTCACATAAATCCGTTCCTGTAATTTCACCAGCTTTTAACTGTTTCACACCCATAGTTAAAGAATCCATCAGTCCGATAGGAGAATATTCCACACCTCTTTTTAACACGTTAATAGGAGTCTTTTTGAAGGGAATAATAGCTTCAACCGCAAACCTTCCGATTGCTTTGTTTCTTGCTTGCGATAAACTATCGTTCTTGCTTGCTTTGAATTGTCTTGTGAGCCAGTTAGCAATAGCACTCTCATCCCGATATGTCGCTTTTTGTGCTTCAATTGTTGCGTATCTTCGTGCATTATCAATAATCGTGTTGCCCTCTTTTATATTTCCGTTGAAATCTATAACATCAGACAAAGCTACGCCATTTGCCTTTAGGTATCCAGCAAAAGAATTAGCATACACTTTTTTGATAAAGAAATTATCCTCTTTTTCCAACCATTCAAAGTTAAATTCTCTTATCGGTTCTAAAAATGCATTCCATCCGCTAAAAATTTTACGATTATACATCATCTTAGAATCGGCGTACTTACTTTCACCTTTGATAGTACTTTCGTTTAAGTCATAATCATATTTGCCTAACTCAATCAATCCTTTGTCTTTATAAGTTAAAAAAGACTTTGTTTTTTCACCTTTAATAAAAGCCGATTCCAAACCTCTTGCAATCTGATTTTTCA
>NZ_DBHIIC010000058.1:0-7262 GCF_057248345.1 Filifactor sp.
CATCGCTGATGATACTTGGGGTGCAGACCCCCGGGAAAGTAAGTCGTAGCCAATTTGAAATTTTAGAATAGCTCTTTTTAGAGTTATTCTAAAATTGTTTTTAACTCAATATGTTTTTAGTTCAAATGGGATCATAGCTCAGCTGGGAGAGCACCTGCCTTACAAGCAGGGGGTCATAGGTTCGAGCCCTATTGGTCCCACCATTATGGAGGAGTTCCCGAGTGGCCAAAGGGGGCAGACTGTAAATCTGTTAGCTACGCTTTCAGTGGTTCGAATCCACTCTCCTCCACCAAAAAAAAACTCTTGACAATATTTGAAATAGTGATATAATAGTATTGCTCTTGAAAATAAATACCATGCGGGTGTAGCTCAGTGGTAGAGCCCCGGCCTTCCAAGCCGGTTGCGAGGGTTCGATCCCCTTCACCCGCTCCATTTTTTTTGTAGGCATCTATAGCTCAATTGGATAGAGCAGTGGCCTTCGAAGCCATGTGTTAGGGGTTCGAGTCCCTTTAGGTGCACCATACATACTTTAGTTTTATACAGAACCTTGTATTTATGAATAATACGAGGTTCTTATTTTTTTGTATTTTTTAAATATCATAGGTTATATTGTGGAGAAATAATCTATTTACTATCTTATTATAATAAAATAATACTTTTACTATTTTTTAGTATTCTTCAGTCTCTCTTTTCAATTTAATAAAAACTTTGTATTCTAATCTAATTATTATTACTCATGGAGTGTATATGTAAAAAGAGAATTGGTAGTAAAGATTTATAACAATAGGTTTTCTATGATTTCGTAGATATAATATATTTACGAAAGTTGAATAGATAGAGAGTTTTTTCAGATTATGGTAACAGGTTTGTAATACTGTATTGATTGTAAATTGAACATGTTTATGATATAACTATAGATACAATCATAAAAGTTGTGTAATTATCATTTAAGTTTAGGAGTTAGGAGAATAGAATGACTGAGGAAAAACACGATATGACAGAATCAAAATCAGATGTGAATGAAAAGTTATATGAAATTAATGATAATACAGCAGGGGATATTGATTTAAATAGTAATAAAGAATCGAATGATGCATTAGAACAAGATGAGACTATAGATGAAACTTCAAACGGCTATGAGAAATCTGATGGTGGAACTTCTCATGATGAAGTTTTACAAAATGATCAGGAAGTTGAGTTTTCATCTAAAAACGAGTCATTTGAAACTATGCATAAAGAATTTTTATGTCTTTTCAGACAGAAGTTAAAAAATTTTAATGATAAATTTGATGAAGCAATTCAAAAAAAATTTGAAAGATTAAATTGTTCTAAAGTTAAAACGATATACATTAAAGTTTTTCTAATCATATTACTGTTTTTTTTACTACTAATTTTTTTGGTTAATTCGTCTCATTATTATAAGTTGAATGGGGAAGATACACCGAAGTACGTTGTAGATCAATTTATAACTCATTTACGTGTAAATGTAGAGCATGTTGGAAATGGAGCGGAAAATCAATTTCCAAAGGGGAAACGAGTGCAAGTTTATGGGCCGATTGTACGAATAAAAAGCAAGGTCGTGTATATGAAAGCAGAGGACTGCATGTTGGAGATTACGATGTCGAATAAGAAAGAAATACCATACGTTATTTTAGGTAAACAGTATAAAATCGAAGCGACAATTTCTGATGTCTCCGGTTTAGATGAAGAAATCTATTTAAAAAAAGGAATATTTTTAGATCCGATACCATCTTCTGTTAGATAGTGTATGGGGTAAGGTTAAGGTGAATGTACGATTGAAGGAACAAATTAAAAATCTAATTATGACACTACCGTCTTCTCCAGGTGTTTACTTGATGAAAAATGATGCTGATAAAGTTATTTATGTTGGAAAAGCGATATCGTTAAAAAACAGGGTTTCACAATATTTTAAAAAATCTGGACACACTGATTTGAAAGTAAGTGCTATGGTCAGTAATGTTTCTTATTTTGATTATATTGTTACAGATAGCGAAATGGAAGCATTGATTTTGGAGAACAATTTAATCAAAGAATATGATCCTCCATACAATATCTTGTTACGAGATGATAAAACCTACCCTTACGTTAAGGTTACAGTACAGGAGGAGTTTCCAAGAGTTATTAAAACAAGAAAAGTAATTAAGGATGGAAGTAAATATTTCGGTCCATACACAAATGTATTTGCATTAAATGAGATATTGGATACTTTGCAGGAGTTATATCCAATTCGTACTTGTAGGAGAGAAATTAGAAAGTCAATTGAGCGAGGAGAGCGACCTTGTTTGAATTATTATATTCATCGTTGCATAGGTCCTTGTACAGGTAAAGCGGATAAAAAAGAATATCGTGCAATGATAGAAGAGATTTTATTATTTTTACAAGGAAAAAGTGATGATATTGTATCTGTTTTAAGCAATAAAATGAAACAGGCATCCATAGAGATGCGTTTTGAGGACGCAGCAAAATTTCGCGATAAACTGCAAGGAGTATCATCTCTATTCGAATCTCAGAAATTGGTGTCAGCAGACAATGATAAACATCAAGATTACATCTCATACCATAGCGAAGATAGAAATGTAATGATTCAAATTTTTTATATTCGTGATGGGAAAATGCTTGGTTCAGACCATTTTTATTTCAAGAAAATAGAACAAAGCACAGAAGAAGTTGTGTCTTCTTTTATCAAACAATTTTATTTAAATACTAATTTTATACCTGAACAAATTTTTGTGGAAGAAGCATTTGATGATATGGAATTGCTTGCAAAACATTTATCTGAAAAAAAAGGAAAGAAAACGGAATTTATAATTCCGATTCGTGGAGAAAAAAGGAAGTTGTTAGATCTTGTTCGTAAAAATGCGGAACAAAATTACATTAAGGAAAATAATATCGTAGACTTACAAAAACGAAAGAAGCAACAAGTTTTGGAAGAACTACAAGAAATTATGAAGTTGGATACATTTCCTCATAGGATAGAAGCATTTGATATTTCAAATATTTCGGGTGTTGATTCTGTTGGAGGTCAAGTGGTATTTATAGATGGGAAAAAAGCACCTAAAGAATATCGTAAATATCGAATCAAATCAGTAGAAGGACCTGATGATTACAGTTCCTTGAAAGAAGTGATAGAACGAAGAGTACAACATCCTAATCTACCGGATTTATTTTTGATGGATGGTGGTAAGGGACAAGTTACAGTCATTAGAAATTTACTGGAAGACATCGGATTAGATATTCCGGTGTTTGGACTTTATAAAGATGATAAACATAGGACGAAAGGTATTTGTTCTGATGAAGAGTTGTTGGAAATTGATAAAAAGTCGGAAGTTTATAAACTGATTTATGCAATACAGGAAGAAGTGCATCGTTTTGCAATCGAATACCATCGTTCTCTTAGAGAAAAACATTTATCTCGTTCGGAATTAGATGATATTCCCGGAGTTGGTACTAAGAAAAAAATGATCTTATTAAAAGAATTTAAATCTGTGAAAAATATTAAAGAAAAAACAGAAGATGAGTTATCAGCGATTAAAGGAATTGATAAAAGAACTGCTAAAAACATAGTTGATTATTTTGATCAAAAGAATCCAATTCGAAAGGAGTTGAGAATGTTTGAATCAGAAAGAAAGTAACAGAAAGCAAGTGTACATTCTAAGAGATGTGGTACATTCTGATATTATGTTCCCTGAACGTTTTTTTAGAATTATAAATACAGTAGAGTTTCAGAGATTGAATCGTATCAAGCAATTGAGTTGTGAATATGTCGTGTTCCCGACAGCTACACATACCAGATTTTCACATAGTATCGGAACTTATTATGTAATGACCAAAATTTTATCACATTTTGTAAAAAAATTAGATGAATTAGGAGCGGTTGTTACAGCCGAAGAAAAAGACTTGGCATTGTGTAGTGCATTGCTTCACGATATTGGGCATGCAAGTTTTTCACATACCTTTGAGCGAACTTTTAATCGTGGTGCACATGAAAGATGGACGATTGAGATTTTGAAAGACAGAGATACAGAGTTGCATAAAGTGATTGTAGAAGAATTTTCAGAACAGTTTTTGGAACGATTGATTAAGATTATTTCAAAAAAAGGATTGAGAGAAGAAAGAAATCCTATTTTCACTTTAATCTCACAGTTAGTAAGTTCCCAAATGGATGCAGATCGAATGGACTATTTGTTGAGAGATTCCTATTTTACAAGTGTAACGAATGGAAACTATGATTTAGAGAGACTAATTCGTTCGTTTGAGGTGGTAGAACGAGAGGGAAAATATATAATTTGTGTGAATGAAAAATATATTTCATCGATAGAAGAGTATATTTTAGCAAGATTTTATATGCATCGAGAAGTATATCAACATTCTTTGAAGAGACAAATGGAGTCTATTATTAAAAAGATATTCCAAAGAGGAGCAGAGTTGTTTCGAGAAAAGAGACTTTCTTTTTGTGACGCCAGTATGGCAAAACTTCTACTTGGGGAAGAAATTTCTTTGAAAGAGTATTTGGGAATGGATGATACTATACTGATGTATCATATCGTGAGATGGGAACATGAAGATGATATGATTTTGAAAAAGTTATGTTATTCTTTTTTACATCGCCGCAAATTTTATAAGAATAAAATAAAAAAATCGATAGGAAGCAATCATTATTTAACAGATACAATAAATACGATTTTAGAAGAACATGGTAAAGAGAGTATTTCTGATTTCAAAAACGAGTATTTCTACCTAGAAAATATTGTTGTGATAGGAATTTATAACAGAGAGAAAGATAATATCTGGGTATTGCAAAATGACGGAGAGCTGAAAGATATCACAGAAGTTTCTTTTATTTTGAAAGGAATTGATGTGAAAAAATTTTATCAACAAAGACTGGAATATATCAATTTTCCGTTATTTTCAGATATATATGGCTTTGATTTACAAGAAGCATTGGAAGAAAAATCCGGGGAACAAATCAAACTCTAGATATTGGTGATTATTCAATAGATTATCATTTTTTATTTATAATTTTTAAAAATATGAGACCACTATATATTGACTGTTCAATAATATAGTGGTCTTTACATATTTGTGACTTATGTTTACAAAAAAAGAAAGCTTTGAATCCGTGCTCGGTTCGAAGCTTTTGCTTTTCATAAACAATTATTCTTTTGCATACTAAGCACGTTCGATTTTTCCAGAACGCAAACAACGTGTACAAACTTTAATAGTTTTTGGTGTTCCGTTTACAACAGCATGAACAGTTCTCAAATTTGGAGCCCAAGTTCTTTTGTTGTGACGGTTAGAGTGGCTCACAGCATTTCCGGACATTTTTCCTTTGCCGCATACATCACATACTCTTGCCATGTTAAGACACCTCCTTGTCCTTGATACATCAATACTTTCACAATAGCAAATATTATTCTATCATAAGAGGTTTAAAAATGCAAGATGAACGAAAAATATTTTTACAATTGAAAAAAGTGCCGGTCAAAAGCTATTGACTCGAAAAGAATGGTTTAAGAATGAAGTGATATTTTGTAAAAATCAGCACTATATTCTCTATGATATTGTATAGTTTGATGATATAATGATGTTCAAAAAATAGGGTTAAATAAAGTAGGATATTTTCCTATTATAATATAGTTGTGCATGATATGGAAGGAAATTATTGTTAGAAATAAGCTATTCGTACAACAAAAACTACTTTAAATATATCAAAAAAGGAATCATAATGTGAGATAACAACAGAAAGGACTTTTAAATGAAGCAAAAGAAGAGTTATCAAGATTTGACGATAGGACCGATTACGGATACTTTAATTAAATTAACAATGCCGATTTTAGGGACATCTCTTTTGATGATGTTGCACAATTTTGTAGATATGTGGTGTGTGAGTAGATTGGGAAGTCGTGAAGTAGCTGCAGCCGGAACAGGTGGATTTTTTATTTGGCTTGCAATGTCTACATCAGCAGTGAGTCGAATCGGATCTCAAGTAAAATTATCTCATTCCGTAGGAAAAAAAGAATTTGAAGTAGCAAAATCGTATGTTGAGAGTGGAATTATTATCACCTTATTATTAGGCTTTATATTAGGAATCATTATCCTACTATACAATCAATCTATTGTGTCTTTTTTTCGATATCAAGATACGAAAGTAGTATTCTTATCACAACAATATTTGAGAGTTATTGCTTATGTGATGCCATTTTTCTTTTTAAATCCTGTACTAGCTGCAATTTTTCAAGGAGCAGGCAATAGTAGGTTACCATTTTATATCAATTTAATTGGACTTATTTTAAACATTTTACTTAACTTCACATTGATTTTCGGAGTTGGATTAGGTGTATTCGGTGCAGCATTGTCAACATCAATTGCACAGATTATTATGTCTGTCTTATATGTAATTGAAATGAAAAAAAGTAAACAAAGTTTTTTAAAACCGACTTTTAGAAACGGGATCAGCTTTTCAAAAATCAAAGAGATTGTGTTGATTGGACTTCCTTATGGAATACAAGAAACAGCATTTACTATCATTTCCATTATGATTGGTAGATTGGTAGCTGTATTTGGAAACAGTCAAATTGCAGCACAGAAAGTAGGAACACAATTAGAGGCGATTTCGTGGGAATCTGCAAGCGGATTTTCAGCAGCATTGACAGCTTTTGTAGGACAAAATTATTCTGCCAACAAAAGAGATCGAATTATGAAAGGTTATCGTACAACTGTTTGTTTTTCTGCCATGATAGGATTCTTTGCATTTTTCTTATTCTTCTTTTTCGGAGAAGAATTGTTCAGTATCTTTTTTGTAGGAGATACTGAAACACTAGCTGCAGGAACAGTATACTTAAAAATATTGAGCTTGTCTCAAGTATTGATGTGTTTAGAGATTACTACTGCAGGATTGTTTAACGGAATCGGAAAGACAGCAATTCCTTCTACAATAGGGATTGTATTCACAGGACTTCGTATTCCGTTTGCATATATGTTATCTCAACCACAATATTTGGGAGTAGAAGGAATTTGGTGGGTAATTTCGATGAGTAGTGTTATCAAAGGTCTGGTTGCACTTTTGGCATATTGGTACTATAAGTCTTATAAAGGAGAGTCTTTCTCTCTTCAACAATAAAAAATAGTATAAATTTTGAAAAAATGCTATGTGGTTGAGAAAAAAATAAAGTTATATATTTTTGTAAATGTAATGTGATAAGACATATGTTACAGAAATAAATAAAAAAAGAGAGATACTT
>NZ_DBHIIC010000059.1:0-7134 GCF_057248345.1 Filifactor sp.
TGACTAAAATTATACTTAATTTATTTTTTACTGCATTTATTTTTAAGTATGATTTATCACTTTCTTCATTATTTATCACAAAAAAGAGTAATTATTGCTTTTGATGACAATCATAAAAAAGCACAATTACTCTTTTTATACTAATACTTACTTCTAAATATTCTATCTTTCGGAGTGAAATAATTTCACTGAACTTTCCCAATGAATTTTTAATGCTATAACAAAACAAATCAAGCCTGCCACACTATTTGAAAATACATTTCCCCAAAATACAGAATAAACACCCATACTTTTTTCAAATGCCAGTATAAACAAATATCTTAACAACCATATACGAAGTACTCCGGTAAACACAGGAATTTTTGTTTTCCCCAATCCGATGAAAGCGCCTTGAGCTATCATGTATAAGGAAAATCCTATGATTGCTACTGTGTAAATTTTGACAGCATCTATCGTAATTCCGAGCATAGATTCACTCGTATGAAAAAGTAACACCAGTGGTTTTGCGAACGGAAAGAATACAACTATAATGATAAACGAAATAATAATCGCAACAATAGAAGCTCTGTAAAAAGTATTTTTTGCTCGTTCACTTCTTCCTACCCCTATATTCATACTCACCATTGTTGTTACAGTAGTACTGAGGGAGGATGGAATCAAGAAACAAATTGTGCTTAGATTAATTGCAATGGTTTGAGCATTCATAATGTTTCCACCGTATTTTTGAACTTCCATATTAATCAAAACAAATCCCACATTTACAGTCATATGATTAATCATAGCAGGAACTCCCAATCGAAATGTCTCTTCTATAATTTCTTTGTCAAAATGAAAATCTTTTAATGAAAGTTTCAAATCAGAGTCTTTGATGAACAAGTCATAATACATCCAAACACTGATACAAAAATACGAAGATAAAGAACCCAATACAGAACCAATTGTTCCTAAATGCAACACATATAAATATATTGTGTTAAATACTACTTTTCCGACTAACAAAAAAATCATTCTGTACAAAGTTGCTTCCGGCTGTCCAATCCCATTTTTGATAGAGTTAAAAATCGCTGTCAAAAAAAGAAATGGCATTACAAAAGAGTATAGTCCCAAATAGATAAATACATCTCCAGCTATCTCAGAATTGATAAATCTTGTAGCAATCAATCCACTCACAAAACAAAACGGAGCCATTACAATTCCTGCCAAAAATCCAACTACCATAAGTTGTGTAGCTATTTTTTTTACTAATTCTTTATTTCCAGATCCATTTGCACTACCAATCATTGCCATTCCGGAAACACCCAATCCCATAGACATCCCGTTCAAAATATTAATAATAGGAACAACAAATCCTACAGATGCTGCAACTACATATCCCGATGTTCTATTTAAAAATAAACTGTCAATAATCGGAATCAGAGACTGAATAAGGCACATAACAAGAGTCGGTACTGATAAAAACAGCAGTGTGTTCATCAATTTTCCGTTTAATATCATGTCTCTTCTTTCTTCTAAGGTTTGATTAAATAAACCGAAACTTTTCATCTTGTTATCTCCTTTCATATATATACAGGTAATTATATCATACTTTCACATGGTGATGTAAGTTTAGAAACTACTGTTTTTTAAAAAAGATATCTCCTTTTCATTAGATGATATTTCCAATGAAAAGGAGAGTATTTAATTTAATTTAATTTAATTTAATTTAATTTAATTTAATTTAATTTAATCTAATGCATCTTTAATTTTTCCCCAAAATCCTTTTGATTCTTCCGTAACATAGTCGCCACATTCTTGAGCATACGCGCGCAACAACTCTTTTTGTTTTTCTGTTAATTTTCGTGGAACTTCTACTTTCACACGAACTTTTTGATCTCCACGTCCACCATGTCTCATATAAGGGATTCCTTTCCCTTTTAATCTAAATATAGTTCCTGTTTGTGTACCTTCCGGAATCTTATATTTTACTTTTCCATCTAAGGTCGGAACTTCAATTTCGTCTCCCAAAGCTGCCTGTGTAAACGAAATCGGCAACTCCATCCAAACAGTATTGCCATCTCTTTCAAAAATGGAATGTGGCTGTACTCTGATTTGCACAAGCAAATCTCCTCGTGGTCCCCCTTTTTCTCCAGGTTGTCCTTGACCGCTCATTCTAAGCATCGTTCCATCTTCAATTCCGGCAGGAACTTTGACTGACACTGTCTTTTTTCCGGGAATTGTTTTTCTTCCCCCACATTTTGAACATCGTTCTTCAATAATTTCGCCCTCTCCATGACAACTTGAACAAGTTACTGTTTGCATCATAACTCCGAACGGAGTCTTGACTTGCTGACTCACTTGACCGCTCCCATGACAGGTTGGACATGTTTTGCTACTTGTTCCGGGTTTTGCTCCTGTTCCATGACAAACATCACATTCTTCTTCCCTACGAACAGTTACTTCCTTATCAATTCCAAAAGCTGCTTCTTCAAACGTAACATTTACTGTATACCGTAAATCAGCTCCCCGTTTAGGTCCATTTCTCCTTTGTCGCATTCCTCCACCAAACATATCTCCAAACATACTTCCAAAGATATCACCTAAATCTGAAAAATCTGCTCCTTCAAATCCTCCTGAAAATCCTGAACGAGGATCAAATCCTGCATGTCCGAACTGATCATAAGTCTTTCGTTTTTCTGCATCAGACAGTATTTCGTAAGCTTCATTTACTTCTTTGAACTTTTCTTCCGCTTCTTTATTATCAGGATTTCTATCCGGATGATATTCCATTGCTTTTTTTCGATATGCTTTTTTTATTTCTTGTTCAGTTGCACCTCTACTAACTCCAAGAACCTCATAATAATCCCTTTTTTCCATATTTTCACCTCTCTATGATGACGGAAGAAGTAGCCTGTGAAACACACAAGCTACTTACTCTGTCTATGCAATGGTCTATTCTATTAATTTTTATCTACTTCTTCAAAATCTGCATCTACTATATTGTCATCTTGAGACTGTTCTTCTTGTGGTGCGTCTGCTGTTTGTGCTCCCTCATACATTTTTTGAGAAATTGTATGGAATTTATTCATTACTTCATCAATTGCTTTTCTGATTTCCTCAGAAGTTGAATTTTCATTGTCTTTAACCTTTTTCAATTCTTCCAATGCATTCTTCACTTCTGTTTTTTCCTGTTCAGAAACTTTGTCTCCCACTTCGTTCAACGTTTTTTCAGTTTGATAAATAGTAGACTCAGCTTGATTTAAAGCTTCCATTTTTTCTTTTTTCTTCTTATCTTCTTCTGCGTGCATTTCCGCTTCTTTTACTTTCTTTTCAATTTCTTCACTGGATAAATTGGAAGATGAAGTTATGGTAATATTTTGCTCTTTTCCTGTTCCTAAATCTTTTGCTCTAACATTTACGATACCGTTCGCATCAATATCAAAGGTTACTTCAATTTGCGGAACTCCTCTCGGTGCCGGTGGAATATCAGATAATTGGAATCTTCCCAATGTAATGTTATCTGCCACCATGGAACGTTCCCCTTGTAATACATGGATATCTACTGCAGGTTGGTTGTCTGCCGCTGTTGAAAAGACTTGTGATTTTTTAGCTGGAATAGTTGTGTTTCTTTCAATAATTTTTGTAAACACTCCACCTAAAGTCTCAATTCCTAATGAAAGTGGTGTAACATCCAACAATAAGATATCGTTTACTTCTCCTGTCAATACTCCACCTTGTACAGCTGCACCAAGTGCAACACATTCATCCGGATTAATTCCTTTGTGTGGTTCTTTTCCTAAGAATTTTTTTATTTCTTCTTGTACTGCCGGAATTCTGGTAGAACCTCCTACCAAAATAACTTTATTGATATCACTTGGAGATAATTTTGCATCTTCCATTGCTTTCTTTGTAGGCTCAATTGTTTGATTTACCAAATGTTTTGTCAATTCTTCAAATTTTGCTCTACTTAAATCCATATTAAAGTGTTTTGGTCCTGTTGCGGTTGCTGTGATAAATGGTAAATTAATATTTGTACTTAAAGTGGAAGATAATTCTTTTTTTGCATTTTCTGCAGCATCTTTCAAACGTTGTAGACTCATTTTATCTGCTTTTAAATCTACTCCTTCTTGTGCTAAGAATTCTTTTGCCATATAGTCAACCAAAACATTGTCAAAATCATCTCCACCTAAATGATTATTTCCACTTGTTGCTAATACTTCAAAGGTTCCATCAGCAATTTCAAGAACAGATACGTCAAAAGTTCCTCCACCGAGGTCAAAAACAAGAATTTTTTCTTCAATGTTGTCTTTTTCAAATCCATAAGCAATAGAAGCTGCTGTAGGTTCATTGATAATTCTTTTCACATCTAATCCTGCTATTTTTCCGGCATCTTTAGTTGCTTGTCTTTGTGCATCTGTAAAATATGCAGGTACAGTAATAACAGCACTTGTTACAGTTTCGCCCAAATAGCTTTCTGCATCGGATTTTAGTTTTTGAAGAATAATAGCAGAAATATCTTGTGGAGTATAGTCTTTTCCATCTATTGTTACCTTATGTGCAGTTCCCATTTCTCTCTTAATAGAACTAATTGTTCTATCAGGGTTTGTTACAGCTTGTCTTTTTGCAGGTTCTCCCACAAGTCTTTCTCCTTCTTTTGAGAAAGCAACTACGGATGGAGTCGTTCTTAATCCTTCTCTGTTCGGAATAACAACCGGTTCTCCTCCTTCTAAAACTGCAACACATGAATTTGTAGTACCTAAATCTATTCCTATTGTTTTACCCATAATAAAATCTCTCCTTTTTATTTAATCTATATAATATAATGAATTTTTAATTTGACACTTTAACCATTGCAGGTCGAATCACTTTATCTTTTAATAAATATCCTTTCTGGAATACTTCTAAAATTTTACCACTTTCTTCTCCTTCTTCCTGCATTACAGCATGATGAAAATTAGGATTAAATTCTATTGTTGTATCAATCTCTTGCACACCATTTTTTTCTAAAGTAGAAAGTAATTGTTTATAAATTAATGTCATTCCTTCGTAAAGCGATCCTTCTTTTTCTTCGATTGCATCCAATCCTCTTTGGAAATTATCCAAAACCGAAAGTAAATCTAATATTATTCTTTCATTTGCCAGTGATGACAACATTTCTTTTTCCTGTTCTGTCCTCCTTTTATAGTTAATAAATTCTGCTTGTATTCTCTTAACAGAATCTGTTAACTCTTTTAATTGTAGTTCCTCTTCTGACTTTTTATTTTCCTCCAATTTTTCCATAAAAGAGTCATTTACAGTTTCTATTGATTCTGTTTTAGGTGATACACCCTCATTTACAGTATCTTCTAACTCATCTGTACTTTCTTTTAGGTCTACTTCTTTTTCTAATATCATTTCTTTTTCATCTTTTGACAAACCTTCTCCTCCTCATAACAATTATTAAACAATGCTATCTATGTCAAGAATCATTTAATAGCTTATTAATTTGCTTTTGTAAATAGCTCATCACAGAATATGCTCTCTGATAATCCATTCTTTTTGGACCGATAATTCCTACCTTTCCTATAGAAACTCCATCCTTAATATAATTTGCAGTAATAATAGAACAATCTCGCATAACAGAATCCATCCTATCATCACCAATTATAATATTAATATTGTCTTTTTCAATTCCTCTAATATCCAAAGCTTTTTTCAAAATATCCTCTTCTTTCATCATAGTAAAAAAGGACTTTGCTCTGCTGATATCATTAAATTCAGGATGATTAAAAATATTTGTCATTCCATGAAAAACAAGTTGGAAAGAATCGTTTGGATGATGGATCTTTTCTTCTAAAAATGAAAAAATATCATCTAAAGTTACTGTATACTCACTAATTTTAGACTTAATGTATGGAAGCAAACTTTCACTTATATCATCATAGCATTTACCTATTAAGGTCTCATTGATTGCTTCTGATATCAATCTTAAGGATTCGGCATCTAACATCTGATGTAAAATCATAGTATCATTTATTACTTCTCCATCGTCTAAAACTGTTATAATCACAATTCTTTTACTATCAATCGGAACAAGTGATATATTTTTCAATACTCTTTTTCTGTTCTGTGTTTCTAAGATGCCAATTGATGTATAATTAGTCAGTTCAGTAATCAAATCCAGAGACTCTTGTAATAAGGTAGTAATTTTATCAATATTTTTTCTCAGTTTAGACTGAATCATCTGTTTGTCATACTCTGCCAAAAAATCAGGCCCCATCATATTTTTAACATAAATTTCATATGCCTTTTCAGAAGGAATTCTTCCTGCAGAGGTATGAGGCTGAACTAATAACCCCAATTCTTCTAAATCGGACATCTCGTTTCGTATTGTTGCAGCGCTAACATTCAAATCTTGATTCTTAGATATTGTTCTTGAACCGATCGGTTCAGCAGTATGAATATATTCTTGAATGATAAACTCTAAAATCCTTAATTTTCGATCAGTTAAATTATTTTTCATCTCATCCTCCCTTCTTTCCAATGTGCTCTACTCTTCATCTAAATTCTGATTATTAGCACTCTTTATTGTTGAGTGCTAACTTAATTCTATATTACCCATTTTATGTTTAGTTGTCAACAATTACATATTATTTTTTTAAAAAATTACAAATTTCCCATAATTTTTTTAAAATAAAAATTGGAATTCGTTTATACAAAAAACAAATTCCAATTCATGTGTCATTTCAAAACTCGTTTTATAACTTCTACTAAAAGATCAATAGATTCTTCTTCCTTAGAATTTTTTTTGATATTCTTAAGATATCCTTTGATATGCTGCTCTAAAATAATCAAACTTACATTTTCTAAAGCGGAAAGAGATGCAGAAACTTGCGTAATAATATCTAAACAATCACGATCCTCTTGAATCATTTTTTGAATTCCACGAATTTGTCCTTCAATTCTATGAAGACGATGAATCAAATTTTTCTTTTCCAGTAATCTTTCCTTTGATATTGTATCAAAAGTTGAACATTCTTTAACAAGATTTTCACCACTCATTTCATTGTCAGTATTATTCGTTAAATTATGCTCTATCGATTTTGTCATGATAATCTTATCCTTTGCAATCTTAATGAATTTGCTACTACAGAAACAGAACTGAATGCCATTGCAGCG
>NZ_DBHIIC010000060.1:0-6858 GCF_057248345.1 Filifactor sp.
CCTCCTAACATCGAATGATTAAGGAGGTTGAGGTTTTTTGTAGATGATTTAGTAGTCAATATCTTCCAATATACCGTTCAATTTAGCAATGGCAATGCCGTAGTTGGTAATTGGAATGTGTGAATGGACTGCCTGTTCGACACGACTCATCACATGTTTTTTGTTAAACATACAAGCACCACAGTGAATGATGACATCGTAGGGGCTTAAATCGTTTGGAAAATCATTTCCGGAAACAATATCAATCTTCAAATCGGGGTGTATTTTTTTTCGTAGCAGACGGGGCAATTTTACTCGTCCGATGTCTTCTTTGAGAGGTCTGTGGGAGCAAGCCTCTGCAATCAAAACTCGTGAGTGTTCATTTAAGGAATCCAATATTTGTGAACCACGAATAAATTCCTCTATATCTCCTTTATGTCTGGAAAACAGTACGGAGAAGGAAGTTAATAGACTCTCTTCGGGCTTTTTAGGAAATACTTGTGCGAACAGTTGGGAATCCGTAATAATCAACTTGGGAGGTTTGTTTAGGGATTCCAGGGCTTGATCGTACTGTTCGAAAGTTGTTGAAATTACAATACACTGATGGTCAAGCAAATCACGAATGGTTTGTACTTGTGGTAGAATGAGGCGTCCTTTTGGTGCTTGGATGTCTTGGGGCATTACCAGCAGTACGGTATCAAGTGGTTTGACAAGATGGCCACAGATGGATTCTTCTTTTTCCAAACCGGTACTGATTGTTTGGAGTTCTTTCAGTAAGGTGTCGATATTTTCTTTGTGTAATGCACTGACACAAATTGGTTTCTTGCCGAATTCTGTTTCGATTGCAAGAGATAGGTTATTACTGTCAACTATATCGGATTTGTTCAGTACAAAAACAGTTGGGATGTTTTTATCACGCAAATAGGCAATCCATTGTCGTTCTTCTTCAAAAGAGCCATCACTGAACAAAAAGATGGCAATATCTGTCTGTTCAACGACTTGTTTGGTAAGCTCAATTCGTTCATTTCCAAGTATACTGTTGTCATCAAATCCGGCAGTATCAATCAAAAGGCATGGACCGATAGGATGTAGCTCAATGGCTTTTTTGACCGGATCGGTGGTCGTCCCTTTCTGCTCAGATACCAGTGATACGGTCTGATTGGAGATGGCATTGATGAGTGATGACTTCCCGACATTTGTTTTTCCAAAAAAGGAAATGTGAATACGGTTTGCGTTTGGAGTGGTCTGCAATTCATTTCCTCCTTATCTTAGAATCTGAAATCACGAGAACCGTGTTCCATTTGAAGGATATATTCTTCGGAGCGTCTTTTTACATTGGCATCCAAAACATGCGCTAATTCTTTTTGAATCAGTTGTTCTCCCAGTTTTTTGGTTTCAGGGGATGCATAGTCAAGCAGGTATTCTGTCAATGTCATCAGTGAGTTCGGTTGGCATACATTTCCAATTTGACCTGATTTTGCAAGTGCCATGAAACGATCTCCGGTACGACCTGCTCGGTAACAAGCAGTACAGAAACTTGGTACATAACCGGATTTCATCAACCAATAGATGATTTCATCAAGGGTACGTTTGTCGCTGGTATCGAACTGTGCAGAGTTGTCTTCCAACAATTCTTTTTCGGCATATCCTCCAACACTTGTCGAGGAACCTCCACTGATTTGAGAAACTCCGATTTCCAATACTTCTTTACGAGAAGAAGCAGATTCTCTTGTTGAGATAATCATACCTGTATACGGTGTAGAAATACGGATCAATGCAACAATTTTTCTGAATAGAGAATCGACAATTGCTTCCGGAAATTCACTGACATCGATGTCATCTGCAGGACGAATGCGAGGAACGCTGATGGTATGAGGTCCAACACCGAATCTTGCCTCTAAATGTTCTGCGTGCATAATCAGTCCGACAAAGTCATAACGATATTTATAAAGTCCGAACAATACACCGATACCGACATCGTCAATATCTCCTTCCATCGCACGATCCATTGCCTCTGTATGATAAGCATAGTCATGTTTTGGACCGGTTGGATGAAGTTGCTCGTAGGTTTCTTTATGGTAGGTTTCTTGGAATAAAATATAAGTACCGATTCCTGCCTGTTCCAGTTTTTTGAAATTTTCTACAGAAGTTGCTGCAATGTTGACATTGACACGACGGATGGCACCGTTCTTGTGATGAATGTTGTAGATGGTGTCGATACTTTCCAAAATATATTCGATTGGAGAATGAAGAGGATCTTCACCTGATTCCAATGCAAGTCGTTTGTGTCCCATATCTTGCAGTGCGATAACTTCTCTTCTGATTTCTTCCTGTGTTAATTTTTTACGACGAATATGTTTGTTCTTTTGATGGTATGGGCAGTATACACATCCGTTGACACAGTAGTTGGATAAATAAAGCGGTGCAAACAGTACAATTCTTCTGCCGTAGATACGCTCTTTGATTTGTTTTGCAAGTTCAAACATTTCTGCGATGATTTGTTCATCTTCACATTCCAGCAAAAGAGCTGCCTCACGGTGTGTCAAACCTTGTTGTTTTTTTCCTTTTTCCAATACTTTGCGCATTAACTCTAAGTTGTCTTTATTTTTTTGTGCATATTCAATGGTGTCCAAAATTTCTTGGTCATTGATAAATTCTTCTGCATGGCTAGATGCAGGATTATATGTTGTCATAATGTTTCTCCTTTTATCAATATAAATGTTGTAATGATGTTGGGTTTGTGTTCGAAAGATGTTGTGAGATTACCTCGGTATTTTGCCAAGGGAACGTATCATGGTTTCCAGTTCTTGTCGTTCGTCTTCGATATTGTTTACCTTAATTGTGGTTGGATAGATTTCGTAAAGTTGAACATATTCCGGTGGAGTCACTTTTCGCATAATGACATTGGCACCACAAGAGAATATGTTATTTTTTTGTTTACTGTCCAATACGCCGAGCGAAGTGGTTGCCGGCAAGTTCGCCTTAGGTAAGAGAATGCGTGCAATGGCAACTGCTTTTTTGGTCAATTCGGTATTTCCGGCAGAACAATCTTTAAGGTCCGTCTCCGGATGTGGGATGAAAGGTCCGATACCTGCCATATCACACTGCAAATCGTAGAGAAGAAAAAGGTCTTGCGCAATAGTGTGTAAGGTTTGATTCGGCAGACCAATCATAAATCCGCTACCGGTGGCATATCCTAATTTCTTGATATCTCTTAGACATTGTGTTCGAGTCGCAAGGGTTCCACAAGGGTGGAGGTTGCCATAGAGTGAGGTATCAGCTGTTTCGTGTTTTAGGAGATAGCGATCTGCTCCACATTCTTTGAGATAAGCAAGCTCCTCAAACGATTTTTCGCCACAGCTTAATGTAATAAACATATCGACTTGTTTTTTGATTTCCTTGACAATAAATCCAAGTTTTTCTACCGTAAAATAACCGTCTTCTCCGGATTGTAGAACTGCAGTAAGGTATCCTGCCTTTCGTGCATGGATGGCAGTTTGTATCACTTCTTCTTCTGTCATACGATATCGTTTGGCAGAGGAGTTGGTCGCATTCAATCCACAGTATCTGCATTTTCGTTTACAATAGTTGGAAAATTCTACAATCGCACGAATATCAATATACTTATCGTGATGAAGATGATTGAGTCTGTCGGCATAGTCGAATACCGGAGAAAAATCCTCTAATTCCAGTAAAGCAAGGATATTTTCAACAGAAATATCGTCAAGTAGTCTTTGAATTGCCGGAGGTGTATTCAATCCGTTACTCCTTTGATTTGGTATAAGAAGTCTTGACATTGACACCCTCAAGCATTCCTAATTTTCCCGACAAGCTACTGATTACATTTGTGGGCGCATCGACGATGACGCTGATTAACGAAACACCTCTTGTTTTGTAGGGAATCCCCATTCTACCTACAACATAATTTCCATATTCATGGAGAATATCATTAAGAGCATTTGTTTTTGCTAAGTCTTCTACAATAATCCCGATCAATGCTAAGCGATTTTCTTCCATTTTATTCCCCCCTTTTTATTTCATAAAAAAACCGTATGAAAGAAGATATTCTCTCCTGTCATACGGTATCGTACTTTTGGTTTTTGATATTGCTTGCAAACAAATTTGAAAAAAGATATGAAAAGATAACATCAGTTGAATTTTGAGAAAGATTGTCATAGTTGTTTAGATAAAGATATTTTTCAAAGTTTTCTAAAACAATCTTTTCAAAAACTTCTTATCTGAATTGATACTTATTTTCATACCAAGCAAAACAACGTGTGTTGTGGTAATTTTTGCAAACAAAAAACACCGCCTTGATACTATGGATCGAATCCATACTATTGAGTACGATACTGGTAAGTTAGAATATCTTTCTTTCAGAAAAGGACAATACATCCTTATCTTTCAGTCAGATAATTATAATATATCACAAAAAATAGAAAAAATCAATGAAAGTAACGATACTTATCTCCATCGTATCGTCTGTAATCATATACAATGGGGAGAAAGTGTTTTGTTTATCAGAAAAAAGCGTTTCCTCTTCAACAGAAACTGTAACTTTTGATAAATTTCGTAAAGAAAAGGGGATACCGGACAGTGTTTTGTCATTGGTATACCCCTTTTTATCATAATACTACTTGTCTATTATTCTAACTTTCGTTAGAAGGATTCAATGTATTGACCGTTACCGATTTTGGTGAAGTTACTTTCTTCAGTATGACAAGTGTTAAAAACATCAGTACAAAAGAAAGAGGTAACATAATAACGGCACTTTTTACAAAACCTGCAATCACATAGTTGACAAATGATACAGCTGCAACTGTCATTGCATAAGGCATCTGTGTATTGACATGGTTGATATGGCTACATTGTGCTCCTGCAGATGACATGATTGTCGTATCAGAGATAGGAGAACAGTGATCTCCACAAACAGCTCCCGCCATACAAGCAGAAATGGAAATAATCATCATAGTTTTGTCATGTCCGACAAAGACAGATACTACAATCGGAATCAAAATACCGAATGTTCCCCAAGAAGTACCTGTTGCAAAAGCAAGTGCGCAACCTACAACAAATACAACTGCAGGAACGAAATTCATAAACTGTCCGGTTGTATTTTTCATCACTTCTTCTACAAATGCGGAAGCACCTAGGCTATCTGTCATAGATTTTAATGTCCAAGCGAATGTTAGAATCAAAATAGCAGATACCATTGATTTGAACCCTTCCGGAATACATTCCATACATTCATGGAAAGAAAGTACTCGACGAGTGATATAGAATAGGATGATAAGAACCAACGCAATCATGCTTCCTAAGGATAAGCCGAAGGATGCATCACTACCTGAAAAAGCTTCGATGAAACCGACACCGGTAAAAAATCCGCCGGAATAAAGCATACCTGCTGCACAGAAGAAGATTAAAATCAAAACAGGAATCACAAGATCATTGACATTTCCTTTTCCTGAAACTTCATGGGAAGCAATATTGTCGTAAGGACGTTCCGGAGTTGTGTAGATATCTCCGTTTTTAGCATTTTCTTCGTGAGTTTTCATCGGACCGAAGTCAAAGTCCATCCATGTAATGGCAAACATCATAAAGATGGTCAAGAATGCATAAAAATTGTAAGGAATTGCTTGAATAAAAACTTGGAATCCGTCAGCACCCGGTACAAAACCTGTTACAGCTGCAGCCCAAGAAGAAATCGGTGCAATAATGCAGACAGGGGCAGCGGTCGAGTCAATTAAGTAAGCCAGTTTCGCACGAGAAAGTTTGTATTTGTCCGAAATCGGTTTCATAACACTTCCTACTGTAAGACAGTTGAAGTAGTCATCAATAAATACGATAAGTCCTAATATAATGGTCAAGAACTGCGCACCTTTACGAGTGGAAATTCTTTTTTCTGTCCATTCTCCAAAAGAGGAGGAGCCGCCTGTTGCATTCATCAGACTGACAATTGCACCTAAGACAACTAAGAATACCAAAATGCCGACATTATATTTATCTGAGAGAACAGTTACGATTCCATCAGTTAGAATATGATTCAATGCACCTTCAATAGAAAAATTGGAATAAAACAGTCCTCCGATAAAAATTCCGATAAAGAGAGAACTGTAAACTTCTTTTGTCAATAATGCAAGTGCGATTGCTACAATAGGAGGTATTAATGCCCAAAAAGTTGCATACAGAGCCGGGGACACCTGTTTATCTTCCGCAAAAACCATCGAAGGGAATAAAATAAACAGTGAGAATAATACCATGAACATACGTGAATTTTTTGCGTTAAAACAGATCATAATAAACGCTCCTTTCTAAAAATTTGAGATGTGATTGTTCGATTTCCGTTTTCGCCATCAAAAGAATGAAGTCATTCCGTTGGAAATGAAACAATACCATATAGATTATTATATTGAAGTTGTAAAATAGCATGATTCAAAATTAAAACGATATGTGTTTCTCATCAAAGAACTCCTTGTCAATGGTGCGACGTCTTTGAATCTATTTTAGAAAGAGTCCTTATCAATAAACCATAATCAATAGAATCGTTACTAAAAAATTGGATTTGTTGAACAACCTAATTTGTTGAATAACTGAATAGTAAAACGTCTTTTCTGAACAACTTATTTCTAAAAACAGATTCTCTTTGAAAACAGGTCTAACCAAAAGGAACAAACCATTTTTCAAGTTATAGATTTTCTGAAAAGAAAGTATCATTTTGTTAGTTTGAACTGTATATTTTACAAAATAAATATAATTTCAACAGTATAGCATTGAAAGATAATTCAGTCAATTCTAATATGGAATATTTTATGAAATTGTAAAAATGGTTAATTGTAAAATGAAAATGAACTAAAAAAATTCCATAGAAAATCACATTTG
>NZ_DBHIIC010000061.1:0-6811 GCF_057248345.1 Filifactor sp.
CTTTTTGCAAATAACTGCAAACTCGATGTAACAGTAGTTTTTAAATAGATAGGATAAATATTGAAGAGAAGAATGACGATTCATAACAAGAAATCTAAAATGTCACACATTTTGAACATATATGTTAAAAGAGAGAAAATAAAGTGGAGCATAAGATGGAAAAAGAGTCTATGGTATGAAACAGAAAGGAGAAACTCATGGAAGAGTGGATTATGAATGTATCAAATTATGGATTTCCTATTGTGGTGAGTATCTATCTGTTGATTCGATTGGAGACAAAATTAGACTATCTGACAGAAAGTATTCATGAGCTGACAATAGAATTGAAAAAAGATTAAACAAGAAGATAGAGGTTTCTTCAGAAAATTGATTTTTATAACAATGGAATAAAGAATTCAAATATATATGAAGCGGAAATATTAAGAAAAATCTAACCGAAAGATAAATAGACACAGATAGAATGTTTGGAAAAAAAGACAGTATCTTTATCTCAGGACAATAGGGAAGATAACATGATGACAAAGAGAATATGACAATGAGAAAGGAAAGATGACTTTTTTGATTGGAACAAAATCGTGATAACAGATGTAAAAAGAATGGTTCAAAAATAATAAAACAAAAAGATTGGGAGCCGGAAAAAATAACGATTATAAATAAGGAGGTAAGAATGAAACTAATCAAACCCAATATAATATTTCGAAACAGTCTAAGACCTTTACTGCAACAAAACGTCAAGTATATTGTGATTCATCATGCAGAAGCGACAAACGCTAGTTGGCAAGATATTCATCGGTGGCATCAGAATCGTGGTTGGGCAGGAGCAGGATATCATGAATACATCACTAAGTCCGGAGAAGTATATTTGTTAAGAGGAAGCGAAACTGCTGAACAATGCAGGGAAGGAGTTCATGTCAAAGGGTACAATAAAGAGAGTTATGGTATTTGTTTGGAAGGAAATTACAACATAGAGCATAGAATCCCGTATGTGCAGATGGAAGCGCTATTTTTTCGGATTATAGAAAAGAAAAAGATGTATCCCAAAGCAAAAGTGAAACTACACAAACAGTTGAGCAGTACAGATTGTCCCGGTACATTTTTTCCTCTTATATTAGATGATTAGAGAAAAAATAAATAGCTGAACACAGAATAATGGTAGTTTCAAAAAAGATAATTGTTTTTTATGAGAGAGACTCTAAAAAAGTAATTATCTTTTTTTATGGTGCCTTACCTATTGATGAGTAGTTATTAACAGTACGAAACCACTGAGTATTCTATAAATTAGAATGAACGATAATCATCAAAATTAGAAACATTGTAAAAAAGTTCCTGTGACTTTTAATCATCGATTACTGTAAAAAAGCACTCCGTATCCAATATGCAAAAACGGAAAAATCATATTTTGATAGTTTTCTAAGATTATGTATATAAAACTCAATTGATGATAAAAATTGAGATTTCCGACTGTCTAAAATGAATGAATTTAAACAATCTATCATATTAGGATGTGATAATAAAAATGATAATATTATTTCAAAAAATTTTTTATTTTTATGATTAAAAAAAATTATCAAGGGTAAATAAATAGCAGATAATATTGTTTATCAATTATTTAAATAAAAGTAAGAAATCCAGTTTGACAACATTGTGGTAAGTAGGTTTTCTTACGGTAAATAAAAACTATAAGGAGGATTTTAACATGGCAAACAGAATGGTAGGAAACAAAGCACCGGATTTTAAAATGTTAGCAGTATCAGGAGATGCATCCGAAATTAAAGAGGTATCATTAGCAGATTATAAAGGTAAATGGTTAGTATTATTCTTCTATCCAAGAGATTTTACATTTGTATGTCCAACTGAAATTCGTGCAATTAGTGATAAATGTCACGAATTCCAAAAAATTGGAGCAGAAATCTTAGGAGTGAGTACAGACAGTGAATTCTCTCATAAATCTTGGATTTTGGCGGATGAAGATAAAGGTGGAATCGGATATTTACAATTCCCTCTTGCAGCTGATACTACACACGAAGTATCTAAAGACTATGGTGTGTTGATTGAAGAAACAGGAGCAGCGTTAAGAGGATTGTTCATCATCAATCCGGAAGGAGAATTAAAATATCAAGTAGTGCATGATTTGAATGTAGGTCGTTCCGTAAATGAAACACTTCGTGTTCTTCAAGCACTACAAGCCGGAGGAATGTGTCCTATGGATTGGGAACCTGGAGATGATATGCTATAAAAAGCAGAAATGATATTGAGAGTATTATTTTTGATGTTAACTTTTTAGAAGTAAAGGGTTTCAAATCATAGAAAAAGACACTTTATAAAAATGTCGTATAAAATGGAGTAAAGACCATCTCTTTTTGTGAATCAACTACACAAAAAGAGATGTTTTTTTTTGGAGATATTGAAATAAAAAGTTTGGAACTGATAGACAGGAAGGATTTATTTCAAAAGGAGATACAAACCTTAAGTGTAATTTTTTTATGAAAAAAGATAAAAAAGACACGAATCATCGTGTCTTTTTACTGGAGCTACTAACCGGACTTGAACCGGTGACCTCCGCCTTACCAAGGCGACGCTCTACCTCCTGAGCCATAGTAGCATAAAAAATGAACAAATTTGTTGCAAATAAAAGTATTTCAAATCTGTTTTTCAAACATCTCTTCTCTGAAATCAATAGTCATTGACTAGAACATCGTCTTTTATCAATAAGATGTGATATGGTTCATTCTGAAAAAATTCCAATTGTCATAATGTTTGTTGTGAAGACGATTAACTACAAAGTGTTTTCGAGAAGTTTACCTAATACATTATATCGAACTGCAAAAAATTGTCAATGTTTTTTGGAAATATTAAATTTCTTAAATATTATGTTTCGTTTATGAATGATAGTGGTAATTATATGATAAAAGGGAGATTAGACCGATGAATAGAAATGACATCATCTCCCGAACAGAAATTTATTTAGATGACATCCCCGGATACTTGGAAATATCAAGAAATATATATATTTTTTTCAAAGATATCAATTTTAGTTGATGATTCACAAAAATTGTTGAAAAACTGATTGTCATATCGAAGAAATCTGTGGTACAATGTCATCTAATAATTTAAATTTTAATATATAATTTATTAAGGAGGAGATTTCATGAATCGTATTTTAAAACTACGGCAGATAGTTAGTTTCATTGTGCTAAGTGTTCTTGTCATAACAACTATTTTTCCACAAGGAGCATTTGCCGATCCTGTAGTGGAACAGGGAAGCGTTATTTTTGTAACAAATCATGGTAATCAGACAGTAGAATTCAATTCTCTTTCTGAAACAATTAACCATACAGATGCACATGGAAATAAAGCAAATGAGACAGATTCCGGCGGTGGATTTTCAAAAGCTTATTTTATTGGTTGGTCAACTGTACCAAGCTATGACGGTAGACAAACTGATGCCAAAGTATTTTATGGACATGAACCGCTTTCTAACGCTTTTCCGGAAGGGTTTGACTCTTCACCAAAAAAATTGTATGCGTTTTATTTAGATACTTCCGTTGTTTTGGCTTTAGCAAATAGATTTAACGGAAATATTGAAATTAACCGTGAGAATTTAGTTCCAAGTGAAAGCGTTATAGATAATATCAATCAGAGTGATATCAAATCTGTAGTGAATAAGGCGACAACAATTTATCTAAAAGATGATGTTTCTGCGAAACATAAATTGAACTTTGGAGCATCATTCACTTTGAATCCATTTATTACAGCTGTAGTTAGATATAGTCCATCGCACTATTTCCAACCCGGCACTGCTGAACATTATCCTGATAATGATGCAACGATAGATGCAAATCCGGATAACTATAAAGAAAATATAAGTCAAGTACCGAATAAGTACACTTATGTTGATTTACACGTAAAATTGGATCCTCGTATTGAAGTGTCAAATTCATTAGAGTTTGATTTCAATTCTTATGCTTTTAGACCTTTTGCAGTTTTAAAACCGGATTATTCCGGTAAGTTTGCGACTCAAAACATCAATGGGAAACATGTGACGGTTGATACAGAAGGGTCTAACGAATTTATTATCAGAACACGTATTTTAGGAAGTGAAGTTCCTGCAACAGTTAGTCTTGCAGAAGCATCCAAGGATATGCAATTGGTTAGCACAAAAGCGGATAATTTCCAAATTTCTAAAGAAGACATTCTAAAAATTGCAAGAGATGAAGAAGCTCCACTTAACATCGGTGGTCATATCCAAGGTGGGATGAAGCTATATCAAAGAAGCTTTTTTGGGTTTATGATAGGTGGACCTACTGATATTCCTAGACAGACAGCAGAGAATGTTACAATTGATTTTGAACCTGCTAAGGTAAAGTTTGATTTAAATACAAGTCGATTCGGACAGACAACAGAGCAAGATTTGGGAACTGCAATTGTTGCAAAAGATGGAACTATCAATAGCGATATTTTAGACCGTCCTACAAAACCTACTCATCTTACGATAGGAGAGTCTATGCTTGATAATTTATCTAATTTTACAATTCCAAGCGGAGCTCACTCAGGGGTATATCTATTTAGAGGATGGAATACAAAACCGGATGGAACAGGTACAGCCTTTTCAGGAGATACAGTTGTTGTTGAAGATATGACAGTGTATGCAGTGTGGGTGAAACAATCTTCAGGTGGAGGAAGTTCAGACGATGACGATGATGATCCACAACCAACACCACAACCACAACCACAACCAACACCACAACCACAACCGACACCACAACCACAACCAACACCGAAAGATCCAACAGATGATAAAGTGAGAGTGGAACTGAACAGAGTAGATCACTATGCATATATGGTAGGATATCCTGACAAAACATTCCGAGCAGATGCACAGATGACAAGAGCGGAAGTAACAATGATGTTTGCAAGATTGCTTGTAGATAGACCGGTTGGTACACCGTTTATGGAAAGCAGATACAGTGATGTGATAGAATCTAACTGGTTCTCTTATGCAGTAGACTATATGAGTGAAGAAAATATCGTAAAAGGTTATCCGGATGGAACGTTCAGACCGAATGCTCCAATCACAAGAGCAGAATTTGCTGCTATCTCAGCAAGATTCGATAAACTTCTTGATGAAGGAAACCACTCATTCACAGATGTAAGTGAAGATCACTGGGCAGCTAAAGTAATTGCCAGAGCGGCAGTGAAAGGTTGGGTAAGCGGATATCCTGATGGAACCTTCAAACCGAACCAAAATATCACAAGAACTGAAGTAGTATCTTCAACAAACAGAATCTTAAACAGATATGCTGACGTGGAATTTGCGAAAGCTCATAGTGACGAATTGGCACCAATGATTGATATAGCAGATACACATTGGGGATATGGAGCAATCGTAGAGGCTATGAACGGACACGATTATGTAAGATTAGAAGACGGTAAATCAGAAAGATGGGAAAGATTGAATGGAAAATCATTCACATTCCCAACACCGTTAGGAAAATAGAATGATCGTTTAATAAAGAGAGAACAATCCAATGATTAGTTATCCTTTATAAGAATGGATACAAAAAAAGCACTTCCTATACAGATCACCATGATGTGATTAGGAGGTGCTTTTTTTTATACTTCGTTGTTGGCGATAATAGTAGATAAGTAGTTTCAAGTGATGAATAGATGATGTTGATGAAGAAAACACCCTTATAGAGTCATCTTATCGAATGATACAACCTACAATCGTATCATTATTGTTTCTATTATTCCCGATAGGCATGAATATGATGTGCTTCTAATTTTGCAATCAAAGAATGGATTGCTTGATTGATATCGTCTTCTCTATCGAGAGGAACCCTATTGTTATTCTGATAGATTGTTTTGTGAAATTGGAATAGACGACTTTTCTTTCCATTTTTCAAGTGAATGCGCAATGTGCCGTAAAATCCACCGGCACGAATATTGTAACATAAACGGAATGCAACAGATTCCACTTCATCCATCTTAAAAGTCTGAGGAATACCTGCCAATACAATGAGAGAATCATCTTCCAAAATAATCACTTCGTATTTGTTGTATCCTCTATAGTTCAAATTGTTTTTAAACAACAAAATAAGTGTAAGTCCACAAAAGCATAAAATGATTATGTCTAGTAAAAAAAATGTACGCATAGCAAAACTCCTATTCAGTGGTAATCAAATTAGTATATGATAAAGCAAATAAACAATTCAATGGCATAAACGATAATAATAGATGGCCATCATTTAGGAAAAGATTTATACCTCGAATAAGGAACGGATGGTATATGGTGAGATATCCTACTTTTTTTTATTATAATTGCCTATATCTATTATAATTGCCTATAACAGTAGTGCATAATACATAATGCAACAAGGAGGATAACTATAATAAAATAAAGAATATTAGAATATAAATAAGTATATCAGAAAAAATGCAATCTTGCTAACAGTTATATAATGTGACACACAATTTTCTTTGTAGATATGTTCGGTATTAGAAGATAAAAAGAAGTGAAACCGAAAGATTTTAGGAACGTAATTCTTATCTTTAATGAGGAGGAAATTGACATTGTGTTTTGAGTCTTTCATATTGACAAAACAGTTGTATTCTTATAAAATGAAACAATAGGTAGGTGCTAAATCAAAGAGCTTGCTACTAAACGATGTCAGGCCTTTGTCATGATAATGTATGGCTACATAGGAATGATATTAGCGAAAAAGATTTTAAAAAACTACCATACAGTTTCATTAAAATTTTTAGGAGGAAGAAAAATGGGAAAAGCAAAATTTGAAAGAAGTAAACCACA
>NZ_DBHIIC010000062.1:0-4721 GCF_057248345.1 Filifactor sp.
GTTCCTTCCATTCGAGTGATTGGATTGACCAACTCTCCGGAGAAATTGAATCAAATCCGAGAAGAGAGATTAAAGTCGCTGGGATTGGCGAAAGGAAATAAGTACTCTGATATGAATCGTATTTTGGAAGAAATTGACTATGCAGAGGCAATTATGAAACGTATCGGTTGCCCGATTATCAATGTTGCAGATAAGGCGATTGAAGAGACTGCAGATATTATCTTAAATATCATGAAAAGAAATGGAATCAATATTTATAATATTTAATAGAGTATAAAGTATTAGGAGGAGAAAACAGATGAAGAAGTATGTTTACAGTTTTCAAGAAGGTACAAAAGATATGAAAAGCCTTCTTGGCGGAAAAGGTGCGAATCTTGCAGAAATGACTAACTTGGGATTGAGCGTACCTCCGGGATTTACGATTACAACAGAGGCATGTATTGAATTCTACAATCAAAACAAAGAAATCTCCGATGAATTGTTGGAAGAAATTAAAAAGAATGTAACATTGGTAGAAGAACAATTAGGCAAAAAATTTGCTGACAAAGATCAACCTTTATTGTTCTCCGTTCGTTCAGGTGCTGTAGTTTCTATGCCCGGAATGATGGATACTATTTTGAATTTGGGTTTGAATGACGAAACTGTAGTAGGACTTGCAAAATCAACAGACAATGAAAGATTTGCTTATGACAGTTATCGTAGATTTATTCAAATGTTTTCAGATGTTGCAATGGGAATCTCCAAATCAAGATTCGACTATGTATTGGACGGAAAAAAAGAAGAAAAAGGATATAAAGAAGATCCTGAATTGACAGCGGAAGATTTGAAAGATATTATCGAAAAATATAAATTGATTTACTTAGAAGAAATGAAAGAAGAGTTTCCTCAAGATCCAATGAAACAATTGTATCTTGCAGTAAAAGCAGTATTCTCTTCTTGGAACAATGCAAGAGCAATCACATACCGTAACTTAAACGGAATAGCACATGATTTGGGAACTGCTGTAAACGTACAGTCCATGGTATTCGGTAATATGGGAAATGATAGCGGTACAGGAGTTGCATTCTCCAGAAACCCTGCTGACGGAACAAACAAAATTTTTGGGGAATTTTTGATGAATGCACAAGGAGAAGATGTTGTTGCAGGAATTCGTACTCCAAAATCTATCGATGAATTAAAGACAGTAATGCCTGCAATCTATGACGAATTTATCAGTTCTGCAAAAAAATTGGAACAACATTATCGTGATATGCAAGATATTGAGTTCACAATTCAAAATGAAAAACTATTCTTCTTACAAACAAGAAACGGAAAGAGAACAGCAAAAGCGGCAATCAATGTTGCAGTAGATTTGGTAGAGGAAGGACTAATTACAAAAGAAGAAGCAGTAATGAGAATTGAACCTGCTCAATTAGATAACATTCTACATCCTAATTTTGATGAAAAAGAATTGAAAAAAGCAGTGAAAATAGCAAAAGGTTTACCTGCATCTCCCGGAGCTGCATCAGGAAAAGTATATTTCTATGCAGAAGATGTTGTTGCAGCGAAAGAAAGAGGAGAACAATGTATTCTTGTTCGTCAAGAAACATCTCCTGAAGATATCGAAGGAATGAACAGTGCAGAAGGTATTTTAACTGCAAGAGGCGGTATGACTTCTCACGCCGCAGTTGTTGCTCGTGGAATGGGAAAATGCTGTGTTGCAGGATGTCAAGAAATTCGTGTAGATGAGGAAGCTAAAGTATTAAAATATGCTGATAAAGAAGTCCGTGAAGGAGATGTTATTTCCCTAAACGGAAGTACAGGAGAAGTTTACTTGGGAGATGTGAAAAAAGTAAGCGCAGAATTAACAGGAAACTTCAAAAAATTGATGGGATACATTGATGAAATCAAGCGTTTGGGAGTAAGAACCAACGCTGATACTCCAAGAGATGCAAAAACTGCAATTGACTTTGGAGCAGAAGGAATCGGACTTTGCAGAACAGAGCATATGTTCTTCAATGAAGATCGTATTCCAAAAGTAAGAAGAATGATTTTGGCAAAAACAACTGAAATGAGACAAAAAGCGTTGGATGAATTACTTCCTCTTCAAAGAGAAGACTTCGTTGGAATCTATGAAGTGATGGAACAAAGAGCTGTTACTGTTCGTCTTCTTGATCCACCTCTACATGAATTCTTACCTACAACAAAAGAAGATATTCAAGAGCTAGCTGATAGTATGGGAATTACATTTGATGAATTGAAAGACGTTGTAAATTCCTTACATGAAGTGAACCCTATGCTTGGACATAGAGGTTGTCGTTTAGCTGTAACATATCCGGAAATTTATCGTATGCAAGTAAGAGCTATTATCGAAGCAGCATTGGAAGTAAGTTCCAAAAAAGACTACGATTTAGTACCGGAAATCATGGTTCCATTGATTGGTAGCGAAAAAGAATTGAAATTCGTAAAAAATCATATTGTTGATGAAATAGAAAAAGTCTTTGCAGAAAAAGGAAACACAATTAAATATTTAATCGGAACAATGATTGAAATTCCAAGAGCTGCAATTACTGCAGATGAGATTGCAAGAGAAGCTGAATTCTTCAGTTTTGGAACAAATGACTTGACACAAATGGGATTTGGATTTTCAAGAGACGATGCAGGAAAATTCTTAGGAGAATATGAAGCGAATGAAATCCTGGAAGTAAGTCCATTTGAGGCAATCGATCAAGATGGAATCGGAAAATTGATGAAAATTGCTGTGAAACTTGGAAAAGAAACAAGACCTGATATCCATTTGGGAATTTGTGGAGAACATGGTGGGGAACCATCTTCTGTAGAATTCTGCCATAGTATAGGATTGGATTATGTATCATGTTCACCATATCGTGTACCGATTGCAAAACTTGCAGCAGCACAAGCAGTCGTGAAATCAAAATAGCAACTGTTTGGAAATCAGAATAAATATTTAGTTAGTATTTCAGCAAGGAACAGTGTATAAGGATGATTATATGCTGTTCCTTTTACTGATATTGAAATCATATCAAATTATCATAAAAAAGTTGGAAAATATATGTAATCAACATAGTAGTAAAGTTATCAAGACAACCATAGTAAATAATATGATGGACAGAGTGCAGTCATAACAGGTATCGATAAAGGAACAGATGATTAGATGTAATGCTGCAAGAAGTTCATTACTTTAAGAACTTTGAAATACATAGATGTAAGACTATCTTTGTATATTAGATTTGATATGAGAAAAGTAATTATAGGATATATGAAAAAAAGGTGGTTATGATGAAATTATTAGTTGTTGTGGATGTACAGAATGATTTTGTGGACGGTTCATTGGGAACTGAAGAAGCGATTGAAATTATTCCGTATGTAAGAAAAAAAGTTGAAAATTTTGTTGGGGAAGTAGTGTATACGATGGATACCCACGATGAAAACTATCTACTGACACAAGAAGGAAAAAAACTTCCTGTAAAGCATTGTTTGAAAGGTTCTCAAGGCTGGGAACTAAGACAGGGAATCTATCGAGAAAACAGTAAAATTTTTGAAAAAATAGGTTTTGGTTCTACAGATTTGGTAGATTATATTAAAATGCTTGGTAAAGCAGTTGAAAGTGTTGAATTGATAGGAATCTGTACAGATATTTGTGTTGTTTCAAACGCAATTTTGTTAAAAGCACATTTTCCGGAATTGCCAATCATTGTAGATAGCAAGGGTTGTGCCGGAGTTACTCCTCAGACACATAAAAATGCGATAGAAACGATGAAAATGTGCCAAATTGAAGTAATATAATTGTTAGGAAGAGAGTAATAGAAAATCCCGAAAAAAGAAGATTCTTTTTTTCGGGATTTTTTGTGAGATTATGTTAGATAGTGTAGTGAGATGACAGAAATCGCGTTGTTGATAAAATGAAACAGAAAACTGACAGATATATTTTTTTTGTTAATAAGATATGACATAGTAATCATAAATGAAAGAGGAACATAGTACACTAATTCCGGATAATGGAAGGAATGTAAGAGTACGAAGCAAGTTATGGATAGTATTACAGCTAAATAGGTAGGAATTTTTTTCGAAAAATGTCCTATCATGATATGTCGAAACACAACTTCCTCTATGATTGCTCCAAATACTGCGATGATAATCAATGCCCATAACAACGGAACAGATTTGACATATTGCAACACCACTTCATTGTTCTCTGTTTGTTTCACCGGGATATCCAAAACAGACAATAACACAAAAAGCAACAGTATACTTGAGAAATAGAGGAATAGAACTGAAAATAATGTTCTAAATGGTTTTTGTTTGAAATAAGCAAATGAATTCAAAACATCTTTTCCGTAGAATGCTATTGTGATACAAAATAATAATGTGAACTGGATACTCATTAACGTACCTTGAGAAATCGTAGTGTGAGTTATAAAAGATAATATTGTCTTTACGATTAGTGGAAAAATCGGAATCACAATAGAAAAAAAGTAGATGAAAAGTATCAAAAAGGGTTTTATTTTTTTCAAGTAAATTACCTCCATTAAATTATATTTCATATTTAAGACATTATATTATCAGATTTTCCTTATATTCGTCAAGTTATAGAGATCATGAGTTTTAACATTTCGTATGATACAAGCTTTTATGAAAAAAATGAGGAAAAAAGATTGTATATCGTTCTTGTTATTCGGACAAAAAATACAATTCATGACAAGAAAAAAGAACTACAGACT
>NZ_DBHIIC010000062.1:4731-6320 GCF_057248345.1 Filifactor sp.
TAGTTCTTTTTGAGGAACACAACATTGTGTTGTTTATGACTTTATGCAAAAATTATTGTGCAAATTTTTGTAAATAATATTTGCCTAATGCATCTGCTGTAATCAATGCGTTATAAACTTTGTCAGAAGTTACTTCAAAAGGCATGTTATGAATTGTTTCACCTTCAACACAAGCAGCTTTTGCTACTTCTAACAGTTGTTCTTTTGTAACATCAGTTGCTCCTAATTGAGCCAATGTAACAGGAAGTCCGATTTCAATACAGAATTTGTAGATTTTTTCAATTTCTTCTTTTTCAGCGTTTTCCAAAACTAACTGTGTTACTGTTCCGAAAGCAACTTTTTCACCATGATACATATGGTGACATTCTTCTAATACAGTTAAACCGTTATGAATTGCATGAGCTCCTGCCAGTCCAGCTGATTCAAATCCAATTCCGCTCAATAGTGTATTCGCTTCGATGATATTTTCAACCGCTTCTGTACAAGCGCCAGCTTCCAAAGCAATTTTTGCTTTCAATCCTTCTTTTAACAAAGTGTCTAAACACAGAGAAGCAAGCGCCATAGCAGCTTGAGTTGTTTTGCCGCCTGCACAAGAAGTTGCACCGCTTATTTTGCAAGCACGAGCTTCATAGTAAGTTGCCAATGCATCGCCAATTCCTGCCACGGTAAGTCTTACAGGAGATTTTGAAATGATTTCGGTATCCATCATAACCATATTAGGGTTTTGAGGTAAGAAGAGATATTTATCGAATACTCCTTCTTCTGTGTATAATACAGACAAAGCACTACATGGAGCGTCTGTAGATGCGATGGTTGGACATACAACAACGGGTTTTTTAGTATAGTATGCAACAGCTTTTGCGGTATCAACAATCTTTCCTCCACCGATTCCAACAATAATATCGCAAGAACCGTTTGTAACATATTTATCGATAATACGATTTACCTCTACTTCAGAACACTCTCCATTAAAATGGCAAACCTCCATACTGCAATTGCTTTCTTTGAAACTACTTTCTATCTTTTCACCAACTCTTTTGAAACCTGATTCAGTAATAATAATAAGAGCAGTTTTGCCCAACGATTCGATATGACTTGCTAATCGAGCAAGCTCTCCTGCACCTTGTACATATTTACTTGGACTAAATAAAATTTTTGCCATAGTTTCCTCCTTTATTTAACATGAATTGTAAATTACCATATTGTATGAAAAAGTATATAGAAAATGTCAAGTATTGTCAATCTGTTTTCAGCTTGTAATCAGTGTAATATCTGTAAGAAAACAACGGAAAATATGTTGTGAAATTGAAAATCCTATGAAATTGTAATGTCCTCTATTATACTATTTAGAGTGGGTATAATGTATATGATAGCCATAAAAGAAATGATCCTTGTTCTACTAAGTACTAGATGAAAGAAAATAAACATAAAAGAGATTATAATAGAGGAAAGTTAGAAAATAGTAAATGAGAAAACAAACGAAACATTTTATCTGAATTTGAAAATAAAATAGAAAAAATATACCGATCAATCATGTATAAACTATGACTATAATCCATATTGTAGGGAATGTAGATTGGAGACAAAAG
>NZ_DBHIIC010000063.1:0-6198 GCF_057248345.1 Filifactor sp.
GATTTGATCCCGGATTCAATGTTCCGTAGTTATACTCCCAAACATCAAAGTCTGCTGTTTGAGAGAACATCGTTTTTGTTTCAGAAGTAGTCAGCTTCGTCCATTGTTTTCCGTTCACTGCTGTTCCCATTGGAGGATTTGCAACCAAATATCCTTTTGGTAACAACATTCTAATTTTTACATCATTGAATGTATTGCCTGAAGTATTGTAAAGCAACAAGTCTCCACCCATATTTTTTCCAGCTTTTCCATCCAAAATATTGTATCTGTTATTTGACTTCGTTACTTCTTGGGTGTAACCGTTGTAGCTTAGGGAGATTCCGTTTGGATTGACATCATCTGATGTACTTTTTCCGTAAGATACCCCGAAGTATTTGGTTTCTCCCGGCACAATTAAAGTAGGGTTCACACGTACCCCATGTCCACTGTCCGGACTCGATCCACTACTTCCGTTTCCATAAGCATGGAATGCATAATAACCTTTAACAGGACTATAACCACCTAGAACCAAATAGTCTGCAGGTTGAATTTTGGCATCCGGCCATTTCACAGATGCTCTTGCTGTCGGTACAATCTGTACGGTCATAGGATTGGTAACCTTATTAGAGTATGAAATAGGACTACTACCGTTAACTGAATATTCTTCAATCGCATAGAGGAAGCCCGGAATCTTATCCTTATCGTAGGTGCCCCCTGTAAACATATTGACAGCAGGGCTTGTAGCTCTTTGGAACCATAAATCCGCTGCCTGTGAGGTGCTTCCGTTTACTGCCATTGTTGCTGAAATTGGAAATGCTGCTACCATCCCTTGATTAACTAATGTTCCGCCGGTTGCAGTCGGATGGCCGTTAACAATTCTTGTTCCGGAGAAAAATCGGTTGATTCCTTCTCCACGAAATGCCGCCTGGTCGTCACGACCAATCTGAGTATCTACTCCCCAATGTTGGGTATAGGCTTGTGCCTCATCTTCAGAGATATTGGTTACCTTGGTAATCAAATTTACTCCATTTGCTTCTTCTTCCAAGAATCCGTCGGGTGTCGGATTCTGTGCGTAGATGGCTTCTTCAATAAACTCCGCATACAACTTGTCATTACCTTTTACCTGTCCACGTTGGATGACATAGTTCTTGGTATCATTTTTGTAGGACTTATACTTTCCATTTTCAAATAAAGACTGTTGCGGTGTCCCTATCGGTGTAAAGTTTTGGAATGAATAATTGCTGTTGCTTCCATTATCCAACGTAAGTCCGGGTTGATTCCAGTTTCCGGCATATTTGTAGAAGGCTTCTTTATAGGCTTCATATCTCTCATCCACATCTGTCTTTTCATCCGGTGTCATTGCTGCATAAGCAGCTGATGTGACTAGTTCCCACGCAGGTGCAGGACCGAATTTTGCCTCTTCGGCAGATGTGTAAGTCGGTGATGGCTGATCCAATTTGTTTGGAAGTGTTTTTGAAAACGTTACAGGACCGGAACCTGAATAAAGAGCACTGGATGCTCCGCCATATGCCAAATATTGAGTATAGCTTGTTGAACCCTTCGGTTTTGCAAATCTGATGGCATGGTTTTGTGCATTCGTACCAAGACCAATCTCCATAATACCATTCACAGTAACAGTAGGATTGTTAGATGATACTTCCACTTCTCCTGCTTCAGCAGTACCCCAATCCGGTGCAGGAATTGCATAGGATGTTGGAATGTTTCCACTCAATACCATCAATGCACTCAATGTTCCCGCAAGGATTCTCTTCTTCAATCCGGATATTTTTGTTCCGTTTTGAATCATTTTGTTGAGGTTCATAAAATCCCCCTTTCATTATTTTCGTTTCTCTGTTTTATTCAGAAAGCTTGTCCCTACTGCCTCTTTCCTAAAGAGATTATCGACCAAAGGGAAGTCTTCAGTTGAACCGGTATCAACCGAGCTCTTGCCTAAGGACTGTGCTTCTGTTTGGTTAGAAGCAGTAGGACTTACTTTCTTAAAAAACAATATTATTTCATCTATGCACTTGCATAAATGGTTGGTATTTGTCGTTATCGAACTCTTGTTTCTACAACGACAATTCTTGCTTTTATGAATGTTCTCTCTTTTCGGCTCTTATCAAGATAAGTGCCTCCATAATTTTTTCATTCACTGCTTACATCGGTCATCTATTTTGCATGAACTGTATGGTCTGTACTTGCTTCGATTACATCATAGTATGCCCAATGGTTTTTGTTAAGATCTTTGTATCTCTTTGCATTATTTGCATTTGCATCGATTTCTGCTTTATCAGGTGTTCTATTGATTGCTTTGTTGATTACTGTAACTACTTCTGCTCTGGTGATTGCTTGTTCCGGTTTGAATGTTCCATCCGGATAGCCTCCCATCATATTGTTTGCTACTAGAGAATCAATATATTGTTTTGCCCAATGGTTTGCAGGTACGTCTTTGAAGCTCATTTCTGTTGTTTTTACTTCAAAGAATTTAGATACAATTACTGCAAATTCTGCTCTTGTGATTTGGTTATTCGGTCTGAATGTTCCATCCGGATAACCTGTCAACACTTTATCTCCTTCTAAGAAGCCGATATAGTTGCTGAACCATTTTCCACTTACAACATCTTTGAATTGAGATGGGTAAGTTTTTCCAAGTACCATTTCTTTTAGCATAATTCTTGCAAAGATTGCACTTACTTCTGCTCTTGTAATTGGATTGTTTGCTCTTACTGTTTCGTCAGGATATCCTGTCAAGTATGCAAATTTCACTTCTTTGTTCAAGTCTAACGGCTTGCTTGGTACTGTTGGTTGTACCGGTACAGGTGTTGTTGGAGTTACAGGTGTAACCGGTGTTGATGGTGTTGATGGTGTTGATGGTGTTGAGCCACCGCCTCCACCACCTCCACCGCCGCCGCCTCCGGCAACGCTGTATTGTGCTGTATAAGTGATAGCTTTTGTTACTAATGCTCCTCCAGGTGTTGCTGCTACCGGTCCTGTCGGTGTTACTTCTGCCCATCCTGTGAATTGGTATCCAGGTGTTGCATCAACGATTGGAACGTTTGTAATTGGATTATTTCTTAGGATATTTTCTGTATGAGTCGGTCCATATCCTCTCAATGTTCCATGCGCTCCTGCATTGAATGTTACTAAATATCTTGTGTTGATTGGAACTCCGGCTGCATCTACTACAACTAATTGTCCTTCGTTGTTAATACTTACCGGTGTTGTTCCTACCATCACTTCACAAGTGTATTTATCTCCATCCATGTTTGCTGCAACGGATGCGATTGTATAGCTGTTTCCTGTTGCTCCTGTTATTGGTGTCCATGTGCTTGTTCCGGCTGCTTGTTTTTTCCATTGGTAGCTTGTTGGTACTACGCTTGATGGAAGCACAACAGAGAAAGTTCCGGTTTGTCCTACTTGTTTATTCAATGTTGTAGGTGCAATGGTTCCAACAGGTGCTGCAGGTGCAGGGTTCACTGTTACTGTTGCAGGTGTGGATGTGATTGTTTGGTATTGATCTGAAACTTTTGCACGGTATTGTTTTCCGTTTGCACTTAATGGAATGTTTGGTATGCTTAATGTCGGATTTGTTTGTCCTGCTACATCAGTCCAGTTTACTCCATCTGTGCTTTCTTGCCATTGTACTTGACGTGTCGGTACATCTCCTCCATCTACAGATGCTGCGATGCTTAGTGTATCACCTTCTGTAACGGTGTATGCTGTACCATGTGTTGCTCTAAGCGGTCTAGCCGCTGTGATTTGATATTGCGCTGTTGTAGTGGATGTTCCACTTGTATCACGTGCTGTCAATGTCACTGTTCCACCGTCAATCGGATTGAATTCTACTCTTGAGTAGTTGTCAGGTGTTGATGCAAGTGCATTGATTCCTGTAATCGGTGTTCTTCTTGCAGTTCCTTGACTCTCATCAAACATACGGTATGTGATCTTACCTGTTGGTGATACATCTAATAGATAGTCATTTACAACGGATAGTTGTCCTGTACTATCTTTTTCTACTACAAATAGTTTTTCTGTTGCTACTTGTTGTTTTGAAATTGTAATTGGTGATGGTAAAGAAGCTACTTTTTCTACCGTTCCATCCGGCATTAGTCGATAGAATTGGAAATCTCTATTTTCATGTGTTGGACTGTCAGTTTTGAACAGATGAAGTTCTGCTTTGAATGCAGGATCTGCATCTATTGTTACTTCATATTCACCATGCCATTTCAAGCTGTTATTGTGTGGTGTTGGAACGGAATGGATGTTAATAAATGCAGATGTATCTGTTACGCTTGCTGCATCTAATGTTGCAAATCCTCCTGTTAACTGTTCCGTTACTCCGTCATCATAACCTGTCTTGAATGTAACTCCTGCTATTTTGGTGTACTCAAATGATCCGTCTTGATAGATTTTCTTCACACGAAGCTCAACTCTATCGCCATCTGTTGTTTGATATGGATCAGCATCTGTTGTAATCGGAATCAATTGATATCCTTGTACGGTTCCTCTTGGATGTACGTTTACTACGAATTGACCGATTTCATTATGATCTGTATCGAACACTTTTACAGTCACTGCTTGTGTGTTTGCAGGGATTGTTGGATCTTGATCCAATCCTGACCAATTAGGATCAATTTTTAATTTGTGGTTTCCTAATGATGTTGTATCCAACACGTTAGGTGTTTGTGCTTCATAAGTTAGACTGTCTGTCATATCATCTGCATCTACTTCGATTTGCAATGATTGTCCATAGTACAAGTCATAAGGACTCTTAATTGTCGGTTTTACTTCAAATTCGACAGTTCTTGTTTGTCCAATTGCAGGTACCGGTCTATCTAACTCGTTCAATGTTGTTAATTCAAATTTGTATTTTCCGGCTTTTGTAGGATTGAAGCTCAATACTGCAAGACCACTTGTTCTAATTGCTCCTGTAATTTGACAGTCTGCGCCTTCGAGTTTTCTAATCTTCAATTGTCTGCTGGAAGGAGTTGCTACATTGAAATCTCTAAGATCTCTACTTGTCAAGTCTACAGGATGTCCTTTTGATGTTACATATTGTACAGCTGTTGAATATGTGTCACCTTTTGTAATTGGACCTATTGTGATTGGTGTCAAACGGATGTCTGTAATCCAGTCTTGTACTTCTTGAGTAATTTTCACATTGCCCATTACGATTGCTGCATCTGCAGGTTGGAAGATTCCTCCCGGTGTCAACATTGTTGCTGATCCATCAAAGTCTCCGGCTTGTACATCAAGTTTTGTTTCAGCATTGTCTGCTAATTCGATTTCACCTTTTTGTACGATGATTTTTAAAGCCAAGTGTCCGTTTATTCTTACCCAGTCTGTTGTGATAAGACCACGCTTAGATGGACCGGAAATGTTTTTCCAATCATTTTCTACTAAGTTTTGTAGTTTCACACTTGTATCATCCATATAGGATAATCCGCTTCCGGCTTCATTCAATAAAGCTTCCAACGTTGTGTTGTTGTTTGTTGCCGCTGTTTCAATTTGTCCTAATGTTGCGAAGGTTGTTGTATTATTTAGTCTATGATTTAAGGTTACATCTTCTACAACAGGGAATACTACGATTTCTTTTTGTGTTTCACTTGGTGCTAAGGAGCTGATATTAACTTTTTGATCTCCTGTATCAGGTGTTACTGTAATTCCTGTATTCATACCATTTACGTTCACAGGAATATGATAGTAAATGTTTTTGATTTTTGCTTTGTTGATATTTACTTCAACAAACCAGTCTTTTGCTCCATTACCTACTCCATAAGCTTCAGTGCCTACGTCGTAAGATTCGAACAATGGACTTTCTACTCCGTCTTGGTTTGCTACGAAACGGATACGATATTGTCCACGACGATGTGCTGTAACGTCAAACATTCCCGGTTTGTTAGGAGTGTGTGCCACTGTAATTCTTGATGCCGCATCGGCAGGACTTAATAATGTTTCTACTCCGTTTCTTACTTCAAATACTTTGAAGTCGATTTTAGCAAGTTCTTGTGTTAAAGCAGCTTGTCTGCCTGCTCCTAATCCTGCATACGTATCTCCAGGTGTCGCTCCAAGATATGTCAATTCATAATTCACCGGAGTAAGAGTAGGCTCTTGTCCTGATGCTAAATACAAGGTGTACAAATCTCTAAACGCATTTGCTCCCAATACATCAGGTTTGAAGCTGGTAGGAGGTGTTAAAGTAAATGCTGAAGATTTACG
>NZ_DBHIIC010000064.1:0-6190 GCF_057248345.1 Filifactor sp.
AAGAGTTATTACTCAGTAAAAGTAAAAATAAGTTTGTAGGATTTGTGGGAGATGGTATCAATGATGCTCCTGTTCTTTCAAGAGTAGATGTCGGAATTTCAATGGGAAGATTGGGAAGCGATGCAGCGATAGAAGCATCTGATGTTGTGCTTATGGATGACAATATCTCAAAAATACCATTTGCTATCTCATTATCCAGACGAACGATGTCTATTATAAAAGAAAATATTATATTTTCTTTAGGAATTAAGGGAATTGTCTTATTCTTGACTGCATTTGGAATATTAGGAATGCAGTGGGCTGTCTTTTCTGATGTCGGTGTTAGTATTTTAGCAATATTAAATGCATTTCGTATCAAAAGATAAAAAAACACTCTTTTTCTATTAATAATAGAAAAAGAGTGTTTTTGTTTGTGTTATTGTCCTAGATTGATGGTAAAAACTTTTCCAGTTTTTCATTGATATGTGTAGGATCATCTACATTAAATGCGATGACAACAGTGAACTCTCTTTTTTCAGATAACTCATCTACTAAATTGAGGAAATCTACAACTGATTCATCTATAGTAGGAATAATTTTATCCAAACTATCAAGGTAGATTGTGTTGATATCATAATTAGCGCTGATTAGACCACACAAAAGACCATAGACAGAATTTGTACAACTGATTTGAAATTCTTCTGTAGAGATAAAACGAATATCTCTATGTAGCTGATGCAAATGTTTAGGAGTAGGTTCTATATAGACAATTTCTCCTGTTGTTGTTTCAGCTTCTGCATTTGCCATTTCTAGCATTTTTTTTGTTTTTCCACTACCTGCTTCTCCTAAAAATAATTTAACCATGAAAAAGACCTCCTTGAAATTAGTTAAAATTTGAAACTTCAATAATATGACAAATAAATATCAAAAAATGATATCATTGTATACGGTAGGAAGAATGATTCAACTTTCTTCTTTTCTTTTTTCTTCTCTTTTTCGAGATAAGTCTAATAATCGTAAAAAGAGCGATTAGAATGATAAAGATTCCAAGTATTATAAGGGCACTTAAGAACTTATGATGTTTTGAGAAATAAATAAAACCTTGTAAAGAATAAATAGAGTGAACTTCATTTTTTGCAAATATAGGTAATTCTACAAGAATAACACCATTTTCTTTAAGTTTCAATGTTCCAATTTCATCATCTACATGAATTGGCAACTTCATATTTTCATTTAGAGAAACTTCTTGTTCAATCTCAGTCTTACTGTTAATATTCTCTACAGAATAATAATCTTCCTTTACATAAAAATCTAAAATTTTTTCCAAACTATCAACAATTACTGTTCTACCTGCAACTTGATTTGCAGTAAAAATCTTTTTTTTAGTAAAATTTTGAAATCCATATTCTAATAGTTTTCTTGAATTGGTATACACTTCCAAACCTTCATTTTTCATTACAACAGCAATCAGTCTAAGACCGTTATTTTCACCACTGGAAACTAAACATTTCCCTGCTTCTGTAGTATATCCCGTTTTGATACCATCAACAACATCATACTTGATAGGTATCGTGGTTCCTTTGTATTCAATAGTTTGTTCTGACCATAAAAATTTGTTGGTATTTCTGAAATATCTAATTTCAGGTGTTTGTTCAGTAGCATGAATTTGTACAAAATCTGTTGCTACAATCTCTCTAAATTTCTGATTTTTCATTGCTTCTCTAGCAATTAAAGCAAGATCATAAGCCGAAGTAGTGTGGTTTGGATCATGTAAACCATTTGGATTCACAAAGTGTGTATTTTGACAACCAATTTCTTGTGCCCTTTGATTCATTAACTTAGAGAATTCTTCTATGGAGCCTGAAACAGCTTTAGCAAGAACGATAGCAGCATCATTTGCAGATTTAATCAGTAGTCCTTGTAATAGTTCCTCTACGGTAAATGTTTCACCCGGAAGAAGATACATTGCACTTCCGTCAGCCGGTCCCATATCTTCAGGAATTGTAATTTGTTGATTAAGATCAAGGTGTTCCAAAGTTAATAAAGCAGTCATAATCTTTGTGGTAGATGCAGGATAGACTGATGCATCCTTTTGTTTCTCATAGAGTACTTTACCGGTATCTTCTTCAATTAATACTGCTGTAGAACAATTCAGTCCAATTGAATGAGTGTTAGAGCTTGTTGCGTGTATATCCTGTAAAAATATCGTATTCAAAAATAGTATAGTTGCAAATATTAAGCTTTTTGTTTTTAAATTATATTGTGACATTAGAAATAAATCCTCCCTACAAGACAACTATGTATTGTATAGATTATATATGAATTATTAGACAAAATGCAAGTAAATCAAAGAAACAAAGTATATTTTCAGTGAAGTTTTTATCAATACTCAAAAAAGAGGTTCCATTTTTGATTCCGGAACCTCTTTGGTTATTCGATACGAAAAAAAGTATGTGTATTATTTTAAAACACCGAAAACATATCCTTGGTCTTTATAGTATTGAATAATTTTTGGAAGTGCTTCAGCTGTGAATTTCTTATTTTCAGCATCATGCATCAAGACAACAATCACATCTTGATTTTTATTTTGTAGTGTTGTCTTTACGGTAAATTCATACATTCCTTGAGCAGAAGTAGGTCTAGTACGTCTAGGTTCTCCATCTCCACATAATGCATTCCAGTCAATCCATTCTACACCATATTTAGAAAGTGCAGCATCAGCAACATCCATATTTTTCCAGGACATATGTCCACCCGGATATCTGAAAACTCGTGTATTGAAGTTTGGTCCAAATATGCTTTTCATGGCAGAGAGGGTATCCATATACTCTTTTGTAATATGTTGTACATTTGCAATTCTATTTGGATATAGAATTTTGTAATTATGTGTAAAGCTATGGATTGCAATAGAATGTCCTTCTTGTATCTCACGTAAAAGAACAGATCTTGTTTTTTCCCCCACAGTTCCACCAACGATAAAGAAAGTCCCATGAACTCCATGTGATTTTAAAGTATCTAATACAATAGGAGAAATTTTTTGATTTGCTCCATCGTCAAATGTCAAAAATACTAATTTGTCTTTTCCGGTATATGTTGCTTTTCCGGAAATATAATCCCTAATTTCTTTGGTATCGTATGCATACTCTTGTGCAGCACCAATATGATTGGAATCAGGAACGATATTGAATTTCCAGTTTAAAGTTGTTGCCAGCATGTCTGTAGGTCGATTGATAGGAGATAGTACAAAAAGAGATTCAGAAGAATATAGTGTTATTTGACTAGAAGTCTCAAGTGGTGCACTATTTTTAGAAAAAAGTAAAGCAATTCCTTTTCCGATTCCTAATGCAAGTACAACAACCATGAATAGAACAACAATGTTTTTTATAAAATGAGACTTCTTTCTTCTTTTCTTCCCGGAAGTTTGTGAACCTGAGTTATATGTTTTAATGCCATGAGATGAATGAGAATAAGTATTTTTATAATTCATTTTGATATTCCTTCCTTTACTGTGTAATTAATGTTATTGTACAACAGAAATAACAAAAAAAGGTTACATTTTGGTGTTATTTTTTATTTAATAAAGTTTTTTGTGATATAATCAAACAATGAATTGCTTAATTATGAGAAAGAGGTGTTGTTTTGTTTATAGATAAAGCAGAGATTTTTATAAAGGCAGGAAATGGTGGAAACGGTGCTGTTGCATTTCGTAGAGAAATATATGTTCCTGCAGGAGGGCCGGCCGGAGGCGACGGTGGAAATGGTGGAAATATTATTTTTAGGGCAGATGCAAATTTAAGAACTTTGATGGATTTTAAATATAAAAAATCATATCAAGCACCCTCCGGAGAAGATGGAAAAGGTTCTAATATGCATGGAAAATCAGGTGAAAACTTAGTTCTTAAAGTCCCAATCGGAACAATCATTCGTGATGAAGAGAGTGGCTTAATTTTGGCAGATTTAAAAGAAAATGGAGAAGAAGCTGTTGTAGCAAAAGGTGGAAGAGGTGGAAGAGGAAATACTCATTTCAAAACTTCAACACGACAAGCTCCTAATTTTGCAAAAGCGGGAACCGAAGGTCAAGAAAGAACCGTTATTTTGGAATTGAAGTTGATTGCAGATGTAGGATTGATAGGATTTCCTAATGTTGGAAAATCAACATTTTTGTCTATTGTGACGAAAGCGAGTCCAAAGATTGCAAATTACCATTTTACAACGCTCACACCAAATTTGGGAGTAGTAAAGTTAAAAAATGGAACAGGTTTTGTAATAGCTGATATTCCTGGAATTATAGAAGGAGCACATTCCGGAGTTGGATTAGGACATGATTTTTTGCGACATATTGAGAGAACGAGAGTTCTATTACATGTTGTAGATATTTCCGGAATTGAAGGTAGAGATCCGTATGAAGATTTTTTAAGCATAAATCAAGAATTAAATCTATATAATGAGAAATTATCAAAAAGAGAACAGATTGTGATTGCAAATAAAATGGATTTATTATTTGAAAAAGATATCTATATTGAATTTAAAAATAAAGTGGAAGCAGATGGATATAAGGTGTTTCCTCTTTCCGGCGCAACAAAGGAAGGCTTGGATGATATCTTAGATTATGTTAGTCAAAGACTTCTAGAGATTGATATGGAACCTCTTTATACAGAAGAAGAAATGTGGTCTGAAGAATACCAACCTGTAAAATTGGAAGAAGAAGAAATTACGATTGAAAAAGAAAAAGATGCTTATGTTCTATCCGGAATCAGATTGGAAAAATTATTGTATTCTGTAAATTTTGATGATATGGAGTCCATTCGTTATTTTCAAAAAATTATGGAGAGCAACGGTGTTTTTGAGCGTTTAAGAAAAATGGGGATTCAAGATGGTGATTTAGTAAGAATGTATGATTTGGAATTTGAATTCTACGAATAATATTTGAGATTAAGATTCAATAAAATCATATAATATAATAAAAAATAATAGTATAGGAGGCAGAGTGGAAAACTCTGAAGAAAACATATGATAACAACAAAAGATAGAGCTTTTCTTAGAGGATTGGCAAACAAGTTGGAACCTGTCGTACTGATAGGGAAAGGTCAAGTTACTGAAGAAGTGGTAGAATCAGTTGATCAAGTTCTTGAAAAAAGAGAGTTGATTAAAGTAAAAATTCAAGAAAATGCTTATTTGGATACGAAGGATACAGCGCAGAAGATTGCTGCTCTTTTAAATGCTGATATTGTACAATGTATCGGTTTTAAATTTGTTTTATATAGAAAATCGAAAAATAATTCTAAAAATTTAATATAGAAAATTGTTGGAGTAGATAGAATGGATGCTGAAAAAAAAATAAAGCTACTTAGGGAACGTTTGGAATACTATTCTGACAAATACTATCAGGAGGATGCTCCTGAAATTAGTGATTTAGAATACGATAGTATGATGAAAGAATTGATGTCTTTAGAAAAAGAGAATCCTTCATTAAAGTCGGCAGAATCTCCAAGTGAAAAAGTTGGAGGGAGTTATTCCAAAAAGTTTGCGGAGTATGTTCATAGAGTACCGTTGTTGTCATTATCAAATGCTTTTTCATATGAGGAATTGATTCAGTTTGATCAAAAAATAAGAGAGCGTTGTGGTAAGATCTCATATTGTGTAGAGTTAAAAATTGACGGGCTATCTGTTGCGTTAGAATATAAGAATGGAAAATTCATTCAAGGTGCTACAAGAGGAAATGGACAACAGGGAGAGAATGTTACCGATAACTTAAATGAAATTGTCACAATTCCAAAAGAACTAAATCAGAAAGTCGATTTAGTAGTTAGAGGGGAAGTTTTCTTACCAAAAAATCAATTTCTAAAATTGAATGAACAACAAGAAGAATTAGGATTACCATTATTCGCAAATCCCAGAAATGCCGCTTCTGGCTCTTTGAGACAATTGGATTCCAATATCACGAAAGAAAGAAATTTAGACATTTTTATTTTTAATGTTCAAGAATGGATGGACAACTCCGGTAAAGAGTATGAATTAAACTCTCATTCCAGTCAGTTAAACTACTTGGATGGATTAGGTTTCAAAACGATATCTCCTAGGGAACATTGTGAGTCTATGGAAAAAGTTATTGAGTTCATTAAATATTGGACAGAGCATAGAGAGGAATTGTTGTTCGATATTGATGGGATTGTTATAAAAGTAGATGAGTTAACTAAGAGGGATGTATTGG
>NZ_DBHIIC010000065.1:0-6129 GCF_057248345.1 Filifactor sp.
TTTATTGAATAACAAAGGTAACAAAAAGACGAGACGAATATCAAGAAATCAACTTGAAAACCAAGTGCGAACAAGCTTTTCAGGTATTTGTTTCCGACCTGTCCCCATTCTCTGTTTGTCATAGTGGCAAATGGAATCGGGGCGACGGAGTAGACTAAATAGAGCTCTATCATTCTGCCGTAGATGACAACGGTAATAAAGATGGACATAATCTTCATAGAAAGGCTCACAAGTCCCGTTTCTATGGACAGGAGCAGAAACTCCAGTATCTCCATATCCTTTAATTTGTCAAAACCGCCCTCAAAAAGCCTTGTATTTCAAGCCTGTATATGCCTCTATTTCGTAACATGGACATAAAAAAAGCGATGTCCTTATACTTCCTGTTAAGAAGCAAAATATCACCGCTTTTACGATTTCCTATTTAATTTTGACCTGCAACATACCTTTCGTATCTGTGGTAGAATACTTTTTATCTGCAAGAGTTTTTACAGCACATCAAGTCTTTTTCCTCAAAAGTAGTAAATTGGTAGTAAATTCAACTTGTTCTCTTGCAAATATCCTTGTATTTCAAGGGGTTTGATGGTTAATTATTAACGTTTTCATAAAAAATAGTCATACATTCTATTATTATTTGCCTATTCAGTAAAAAAATAATGTTATTCTATTTTTACATATCACAATTTTATCCCCTTATCATGATGAAAAAAATACTGTACTACTAAAAAAACACACGGATTTTTTATGCTTTTTTGACTGAAATAACTGCTGTAATTACCACTTTTTTAATGATTACAATAATATTCACTTTCTATACAAAATTTCCTAAAATAATTCCTAATATACCAGTTGCATTCTTCTTTGTTATGAGATATAATTGTCTTGTTGGTTTGATATGAATATATCAAGCACATGTTCGCAATTGGATTTCTTTCATATGCTGTCAAGCTAGTATAAAACCGATATCCATGGCTTTTACATACCAAATAGCTTCATACATATGAAAAATGCCGTTGCACTATACTATATTATAATTTAAGGAGAGTGTAAAAAATGGCTGAAACATTAAACCCTTTTTTGAATGCACAAAAACAAGTTAAAAACGCTTGTGACAAACTAGGTTTAGAACCTGATGTATACGAATTATTAAAAGAACCTCAAAGAATGATTGAAGTATCTATTCCTGTAAGAATGGATGACGGAAGCTTGAAAATTTTCAAAGGATATCGTTCTGCTCACAACTCTGCTGTAGGTCCTTGCAAAGGTGGAGTTCGTTTCCATCAAGATGTTAACCCTGATGAAGTAAAAGCTCTTTCTATCTGGATGACATTCAAAGGTGGAGTATTAGGACTTCCATATGGTGGAGGTAAAGGTGGAGTTACATGTAACCCAAGAGAATTATCTGCTAAAGAATTAGAACAAATCTCTAGAGGATGGGTACGTGGATTACACAAATACTTAGGAGAAAAAATTGACATCCCTGCTCCAGACGTAAATACAAACGGACAAATCATGTCTTGGATGGTTGACGAATATGTTAAACTAAATGGAGAAGAAATGAGCATTGGTGTTATCACTGGTAAACCAGTTGCTTTCGGTGGATCTTTAGGAAGAAACGAAGCTACAGGATTTGGAGTTTCTATCATCGTAAGAGAATCTGCTAAAAAATTCGGAATCGATATGAAAGGTGCTAAAGTAGCTGTTCAAGGTTTCGGTAACGTTGGTAGATACACAGTTAAAAACATTCAAAAACAAGGAGCTAAAATCGTAGCTCTTGCAGAATTTGACTTTGTAACAACAATGCAACCATACGCTATCTACAATGAAGATGGTCTTGATTTCGCTGATATGGCTGCTCACGTTGATGCACACAAAGTTCTTTGTGATTATCCAAAAGCTAAAAAAATCACTATGGATGAATTCTGGGCATTACAAACTGATGTTTTTGTTCCTGCTGCTATGGAAAATGTTCTTACAGCTGAAACAGTAGCTAAATTAAACTGCAAACTTGTTTGCGAAGCTGCTAACGGACCAACAACTCCAGAAGGAGACGTTGCATTAAAAGAAAGAAACATTGCATTAGTTCCAGATATTTTAACTAACTCTGGTGGAGTACTAGTTTCTTACTTTGAATGGGTACAAAACAGATACGGATACTACTGGACAGAACAAGAAGTAGAAGAAAGACAAGAACAATCTATGGTTAAAGCTTTCAACGCTATGTGGGAAGTAAAAGAACAATATGATGTAACACCTCGTGAAGCTACTTACATGTATGCTATCAAACAAATCGCTGAAGCAATGAAATTAAGAGGATGGTACTAAAATAAAGTTCTCTGTGAACCTTTGATAGAAAGACAGATACTGAGGTATCTGTCTTTTTTCTTATCAGTAAAATAAACTCTAATATCACTTTATGTCCTGTTGCAATGATAGAATATCATTTTTAATCATTTATAAAAAAACACCTGTATTCCATCATTCAAAAAATGGATACAGGTATTTCTTATCTCACTATGTTACGCTGTCTCAATTTCACTTTGAGTTGACATATCTTTTTTTAACACAACAATCGGCTTCGATTTATTTGCCACACAATCTTCATGAATAATGACTTTACCAATATCTTCTCTAGATGGAATTTCATACATAATGTCTATCATAATATTTTCCAAAATACTACGCAATCCTCTTGCACCTATTTTTCGATCAATTGCTTGCTTTGCAATAGCAACAAGTGCTTCTCTTTCGACTTCCAATTCTACTCCATCTAATTCAAACAATTTTTGATATTGCTTTAAGAGAGCATTTTTTGGTTCTGTCAAAATTTGAATTAATGCTTCTTCATCCAAATTTTGCAGTGCTACAACAACCGGTACACGACTAACAAATTCAGGAATCAGACCATATTTCAACAAATCTTGAGACTCTACCTTTTCATAGAACGAAATATTATCATCTGACACTTTTTTCTCATTTTTTGCTCCGAAGCCCATCGTTCTTTCACCTTGACGTTTCTTCACAATCTCTTCCAAGCCGTCAAATGCTCCACCTAAAATAAACAAAATATTTGTAGTGTCTATTTGTAAGAAATCTTGATGTGGATGCTTTCTTCCACCTTGTGGTGGTACATTAGCTTTGGTGGATTCCAAAATCTTTAGTAATGCTTGTTGTACTCCTTCTCCGGATACATCTCTTGTCAACGATGGATTATCCGTTTTTCGAGCAATTTTATCAATCTCATCAATGTAGATAATTCCTTTTTCTGCTTTTTCAATATCAAAATTTGCCGCTTGGATTAATTTTAATAGAATATTCTCTACATCTTCTCCTACATACCCTGCTTCTGTCAAAGCTGTAGCATCAGCAATTGCAAAAGGCACATGCAATATTTTAGCTAATGTTTGCGCTAAAAGTGTTTTTCCTGAACCTGTCGGTCCTATCATAATAACATTTGATTTTTGTAATTCTACTTCTTTACTATTTTTTGGATTCGGAACGATATTGTAAATACGTTTATAATGATTATATACTGCTACAGATAAGGTCTTTTTCGCAGTTTCCTGTCCAATTACATATTCATCTAAAATAGCTTTGATTTCTTCCGGTTTCAGTAATCCCATTGTCTCTTCAGCTACGGTTTGTCCAAATTCCTCATCAATGATGTCTTGACACAATTTTACACATTCGTCGCAAATATAAATATCCGGTCCTGCAATCAATCTCTTCACTTGATTATGACTTTTCCCACAAAAGGAGCATCTATAATCTTTGTTTTCATCATTTCTTGACATCTATTTATCCCTCATTTCTTATAGGTTTTTTTCAATCACTTTATCAATCAAACCATATTCTTTTGCTTCAGCTGCACTCATAAAGTTATCTCTTTCCGTATCATTTTTTATCGTTTCAATATCTTGTCCGGTTCTTTCTGATAAAATGGTATTTAATTTATCTTTCATCTTCAAAATTCTTTCTGCTTGAATTTGTATATCTGTTGCTTGTCCTTGTGCTCCACCAAGTGGTTGATGAATCATCACTTCTGCATTCGGCAATGCATATCTTTTTCCCTTTTCCCCTGCTGCAAGTAAAAAAGCACCCATAGATGCTGCCATTCCAATACAAATAGTACAAACATCACATTTGATATATTGCATCGTGTCAAAAATTGCCATCCCTGATGTAATAGATCCACCGGGGCTATTGATATAGAACATAATATCCTTATCAGGATCTTCTGCTTCCAAAAACAACATCTGTGCTACTATCAATGATGCAGTTACATCATTTACTTCATCTGACAAAAATATAATTCTATCTTTTAATAATCTAGAGTATATATCGTAACTTCTTTCTCCTCTTCCGTTTTGCTCTACAACAACCGGTACATATGCCATTAAATTTCATCTCCTTCTAACAGTCGCTTATCTGTATTCGTTATCGACTCTGTCTATTCTACATCTACCCTGTCACATACAGTGTAATTCAACAAAAGGATTTTTTCTATAATTATTACAGAAAAAATCCCTTTTCGTTACAATTATTCTACAAAAACTTTCATAGACGGAAATTTTGTCTATTTTGCAGATGAAATCAATAAATCAATTGTTTTTTGGATACGAATATTATCTTTCAATACTTCTACATCTGTTTTTCCAATCAACTCTTTCACTTTTTCTACTTCCATGTTGTATTGTTCAGCCATCTTTGCATACTCTTTTTCTAAGTCTTCGTCAGATACTTCGATATTTTCAACCTTGCTAATTTCATCTAATACTAAACTATTTCGAACTTTTCTCTCTGCATCCGGTCTCATTTGCCCTTTCAAGTCCATCATAGTTGATTTAGTATATTTGAAATAATCTTCTAATTGAAGACCTTGGTATTGTAGATTTTGACCAAACTCATGAGCCATGCTTTCCACTTCATTTTCTATCATAACATCCGGTACTTCTACTGTACTAACTTCTACTGCTTTATCGATAATCGCATTACGATATGCTGTCTCTGCACCAGCTTTTTTCGTTTCATATAATTTTGCACGAATATCAGCTTTCAATTCCTCTACTGTTTCAAATTCACTAATATCCATTACAAAATCATTATCTAATTCCGGTAACTCTTTTTCCTTGATTTCATGTAATTTAACAGTAAATACTGCATCTTTTCCTTGTAACTCTTCAGAATGATATTTTTCAGGGAATGTTACATTGATATCCTTCACTTCTTCTAAATTCATTCCTACGACTTGTGCTTCGAATCCTTCGATGAAAGAATTAGATCCTAATACTAAAGTATAGCCCTCTCCTTTTCCACCGTCAAAAGGTACTCCATCTACTTTTCCTTCAAAGTCGATTACAACTGTATCTCCTTCTTTTGCAGGACGATTTTCGACAGAAATCATTCTTGCATTTTGTTCTCTCTTAATTTCTAAATCTTGATTTACTTCTTCATCTGTTACTTCTACTTCTTCTTTTGCTACTTCAAGACCTTTATATTCACCAAGTGTTACCTCTGGTCTTACGTATACTTGAACAGTAACGTCAAAATCTTCTCCTGATTTAATTTCACCCAATTCTTCAATTTCAGGTCTGGATACTACATCCAATTCATGTTCTTTTATTGCTTCAGTAAATAGAGCCGGGAACACTTCATTCAATGCATCTTCATAGAAGACTCCTTCTCCATAATAAGATTCTACAATTTTACGTGGAGCTTTTCCTTTTCTAAATCCGGGAATAGAAAATCTTGTTCTATTTTTTTTGAAAACAGTGTCCATTGCTTTTGCAAAATCTTCTCCTTTTACTGTCATTTTTAATGTTACTAAACTTTTTTCTTGTTTTAAAACTTCACTCATTTGTTTATTTCCTCCTAGGTTTATCTTAAAATTTTTAATTTTATTATCAATACTGATGCTGTTGGTAAGTGGTTATTTTATATCATCACAATTAACTTCGTTTCTCTATATTCTCTCTATACAATCCATGCTTCCACTCTACGAGCATACTAACTCAATAAGTATACCATAGTTTCTATTTTTTTTACATTATTTTATACTATATTTATGAAATTTATACAAATCTTAAATTGCAATATCAAATTGAACTAATTCCTCATTATCATCTAAAAGTC
>NZ_DBHIIC010000066.1:0-5691 GCF_057248345.1 Filifactor sp.
TTCGGGTCCGGAGAATAATCCGGTTGCAATAGCAAGTGTAAATGCTGTGTAGATACCCAATTGAGCTGCTGCTCCTAATAACAAACTGATTGGATTAGCAATCAACGGACCGAAGTCTGTCATCGCACCTACCCCCATGAAAATCAAGCATGGGAATACATTTGTTTTAATTCCGATTTGTATTACTCTTAATACACCGTGTTCATAAATACTGCTTCCTTCATACATTAGCCCTGCTGATGGTAAGTTCGCTAACATTACACCAAATGCGATTGGCAATAACAACAATGGTTCGAATTTCTTAGCAATTGCACAATAAAGCAATAGGAAAGAAACAACAAACATGATTACATTTTGAATTGTTAATGCAGCAAAACCTGATTCTTGTAACAGGGCTTTCATGACTTCTAAAAAGTTCATAAAAGTGCCTCCTTATTTCAATACTACTAATGTTGCATCAGTTTCTACTGTGTCGCCTTCTTTTACTGCAACAGATGCTACAACACCGTCTGCAGGTGCTACAATTTCATTTTCCATTTTCATAGCTTCTAAGATAACTACTAATTGTCCAGCTTTTACAGCGTCTCCTTCTTTTACCTTTACTCCAAGGATTGTTCCAGGCATTGGACTTGTTACTGTGTTATCTCCGGCAGATACAGGCGCTGCTTTTGGTGCCGCAGGCGCAGGCGCAGCTTTTGGTGCTGCAGGTGTAGATGCTGCTTTTGCTCCCATTGACATTGGTTTATATCCACCACTTACTTTTTCTACTTCTACATCATATTGTTTTCCGTTGATAGTTACTACATATTTCATAATAAATTCCCCTCTTTTCAATTTTTCTGTTTTTTGTTTTTTCTATCTACATTCCTAAAAGGCTATGTAAGTTAGAAAGTTAAGCAATTTCTGTGATTTCCACAATTCTAAACTTATCTACAGGTAGCTTCATTTCTTCACTGATTGCGGCTACAATTGCTGCATAAGTTTCGTCATTTTCATCTGTTGCTACTGCTGTTGCTGCCGTAGCAGTCGTAGCGCTTGCTTTTGATTCTTCTTTTTTCCCAACGCCCAAAGCAAGCAATACCTTTGAAACAACGATAACCGCAAGAGCCAACGCAATCAATGTCAAAAATACAGTCGTAAGTCCCATCACAGAGATAGTAACCGCATTTAATACATCGACTTCACCTATCCACATACACACACCCTCCTTTACTTAAGTAAATTCAATTGATTTTTTTCAACATTTCATATTGTGAAATGTATTCCAAATTACTCCTTGAATATTATAGCAAATTTAGTATATTAGCGCAACACTATATTCAATGATATTTTACAGAAACATTGCAAAAAAATCATACTTTTAGTTTGAATATAAGTATAAAATATGGTATCGTTTTCTATTGTAAAATTATTCAAGCCCTACCATTTTAAAAATAGTAGGGCTTGAATTTAGCGGATCTTTATTTCTAACCTTTTTTATTTTTCTGATTTGAATATTTTAGGGACATTCTTAATTCCTATATCAACCAATCCTTTGAGAGCCTGGCGCAAAAACTCTTTTGTTTCAGGAGATGTTTTTCCTGACGCCTGTAAAATACTATACAGATTAGAAAAAACATTTGTTTTTAAATCAGAGAAGTAGATTACTTCATCTACATTCAATATCTCATACATCTCATCAACAAACATTGCCCTTTCTTCCGGCTTCATACTGGATACCCACTGCTTAATTGTAAGCTCCGCGTATTTCGATCCCGCTGTCACTTCATCCAGAATTTCAAAATTATCTTTCTTCACAATCCAAGAAAAAACGTCATGTTGTAAAATCCCTGTACGATTGCTTTTTATCACTACAAACTCCTCTTTGTTTTCTAACAAAACTCCAATGATAGAAGTTTGAGGAATCATTCTAACAATACGTTCTTCCACATTGGTATACCCTTTACTTCTCAAAAATTCTTCTGTAAATCCAGGTCCATCATGTGAATAAATTCGTTCTATTTTTGACTGTATTTCTTCTGAAACGGTAGCAGCAGCGTAGATAGCCAAATTTCCTCCTTTGGAATGACCACCTAAAATCAGTTTTCTTCCATCTAAATTTTGGAGGTTCATAACATATTTTCTTGCCTCATCTTGTGAAGGAATCGGTGATTGAAACGCCATGTTAAAATCTTCTTTCCATCCCAACAAAGTCGGTTCTGTTCCCCGAAAGGAAATGTAACTTAAGTCAGATGTCAGCCGAAATGTCACGGCAGAAAATTCTTTCTGTACATCCACATCTTTTGTCTTTACATAATTGCAAACGACAATATCTCGAAAACGTCGACTGGACACAAGCCGAAAAAATAATTTTCGGCAACTTTTCTCGTCCCAAATATGTGCGAACATTTCATCAAAGTGTTCTGCACAAAATAGCTCCTGGAGCCGAATTCCTTCATCCGTATACGCCTTAGAAATTTTCTTTGGGATGTTTACATAAGATAACCATGACAAAATTAAACTATCCACATAAGACAGCGGTTTTTCTTCAAATGTTTCAAAAGCACTTTTTGCATAGGAAATAATATTCTTCATTCTACTCCCTTTTCATCATTACTTACAAAATACTCTACTTCCACATATTATTTTTTCAAACGGTAATACACAGTACCCACAATCGTACAGCTATTATAAACGTAAGTATCATTTTCTTTCGTTCTCTCCATCATAACACTTTCTATCTCAAGACGATAGTTAATGTCTGTACCTTCAAAATCAAGATAATTTTCTACTTTTTCTCCCTTGTCTTTTCTCTTTTGCAAATCATTCAATTGTTCGTAAAGCTTGTCAAACGGAATTTTTTCCGTATAAACCTTATCTCCTAAATCATAGAAATAAAAAACTAACCTGTCTTCTTCTCTCATAATAAAAGGTTTTTCATTTATCATATCGACATCTCCCGAGTCGGACGAATAGAAATCAACATTATATTTTCGATCAAATTCAGAAATATCTTCTACCTTATTGTACTCATTTCCATAAAAAACTACACTTATTATTTCTGAAGGTGTAGAATATGAATCTGAACCTGTCCAACCGTCAGACCATTTCTCAGAAAAACCAAAAACTTTTTCAAAAGAATAGTCCTTCTCGCTACATGGCATATTTGGAATATCTTCAAATTTATGATTTGCCATAATATAGGAAACCAATTCTGATATTCTCTCTTGCTCATCTTCTTTTAAATCCCGTTTGGGAACAATTTTTCCATCTTGAATCATATTATTTCTTTGCAGTACCTTCACCAATTCATGCACCTGACTTCTTTTTTCTACATGATATCCACTCATTGGTCCAACAGACGAAATGAACACAAAAGCAGACAATATAACAGGAATAAAAATTAAAGAGCCGGTCTTGTCTTTCAAATAATGTCTCACATAGTACAATGCACTGCAAAATACAAAAAGCCCTGCCATAATAACATAGTATCTATTCTCTGTAATCCCATACTCTTTTACTCTGATTCTAACAGAGAGAAACATCATACATAAAAGAGGTAACATCGCTACGCTGTAACAGATAGAAAATTTTTTCAAAAAAGGTTTGATTTGTGTCAAAACAGATAAGAAGAATAGAATAGCCACACTGAATATTCCATACCAAAGTACTAAGTGAGCAACCAATCCGTTTGGCCACTGACTCAATACAATAATTTTTGCAAAATAAATATATAGAATCACCATATAAACACTCAGTAGTGGAACTATAATCGCTAATAGAAGCACTCTCCATGCCGGAACCATTTCATAACCTTGAAATTCATCCTTTGAATTCGGATAATCCGATAAAAATACTGCTAACAGAAACAGATTAAAGATGATACAGGCCATATATTCATAAATATCGGAGTACAACGGAAATTCCAACAAGTGAACTACAGTGAAAATAATTGCAGCTAGTCCTAAATACATCACAATAGAGTATATGACCGCTTTCGCAAAACTTCCAATTATCTCAAAAATATAAACCACATATCCTTCACTTCTCTTGATTTTGGAGATATACATAGATGATATCAACAAAAATAAATTCAATCCAAAATAAATTCTTTCCTTTTCTTGTGACCTGAAAATATTTTCTCCTCTTGGATCAAGCAAAACAATATTTTCTCCTCTTGGATCAAGCAAAACAAAGTATACAAAACAAATAAAAGCTCCTCCTGTAAGCCACAAAAGTGCACGAAAAATTCTTTTTTTGTTTCGATCTTGCATTTCATATAACCATCTCTCCTCAAAAAGATGAAGGTTAGTTGATACCAGTATTACTGTGAAAAGTGTTTGTATCATTGAGTCATACGATACAGACCATCTGTTTTTTATTTCAAGAATCAAATAAATTGTCAAAATGGCAGAAGCCGTCATCGTGATTGGAAACCGTATGACACTTTTATTCAGATTCTCAAAAGTTTTTTTAATTTTTTCTAAACCTCTCATTATAATTGCTGACTTGTTTGATGTCATGTCAGCATCCTCCTCTCATTTTTTAATACCTTATATATGCAAGTAACTACCTGCATTTTATAGAATTCTTTTCAAATCCCTCCTTAGTATACTATAAATTCTAAAAGTATTTGTGTTTTTTGTTTGGATATTTTTACATTTTAACTACACTTTTTTATTCCAGATAATGTTCCCTATCTCTGCTTCCTAGACATAAGATATCGTGCCATAATTCATAAGTTTCTATTCATAGTTTAAAAAGGGAGTATCTTTTTATATTTTTACATTGAAACTACGTAGCAATATGATTATTTTTACGAGATCTGAAAGATTTTTTCTCACTATGCTCATTTGTAAGAATGTTGTAATTTGATAATACTGATATTTTTTCAAATTTTTTATCATTACTTTATGCTTTTGATAGCTATCCAAAGGTTGGTCATTTCGTATTCTATCGATGAAAAACACAACTTCTATACATTGAAATGAATCTTGTACCATGATAGCAAGATGGTGATACGAAAATACAGCTATTCATAAAAAGAAAAGTAGAGCTGCTTTGCTCTACTTTTCAAAATAAAGGTTATATTGATTGGAATTTCAATCATTTTCAAATCATTATTCATTTAATGAACTTACAATAGTTTCTGCTAAACTATCCAATTCTTTTTCTCTGGAGTCATTTACAGAGGAACTTACTGTTACTCTCTCGTTCAATACATCCATCAATTTCAATTCTTCATCTATAAACTGTTCCATCAAGTCACCTGATCTTGGAGTCCAAGAACCGTTTTCAACAATTGCAAATGTTCTGTTTTGAAGATTTAACGCCTTCATATCGTTTAAGAAGTTATGCATTACAGGATAAATTCCCAAGTTATATGTTACAGAGCATAACGCAATATGACTTACACGGAACGCTTCAGAAATCAATTGGGATACATGTGTATTAGACACATCATAAACTACTACATTTGTGATTCCTCTTTCCACTAATTTTGTTGCTAAGATTTGTGCAGCAAATTCAGTATTTCCATACATAGACGCATAAGCAATCATAACTGCTTTTTCTTCCGGTTGATAAGAACTCCATTTATTATATTTATCCAATAAATATTCAAAATCATTTCTCCAAACCGGTCCATGTAGAGGACAAATATATTTGATGTCCGGTAAAATCGGAGTCGCTTTTTTCAATACAGATTGTACA
>NZ_DBHIIC010000067.1:0-4792 GCF_057248345.1 Filifactor sp.
CTTTTAGATGATAATGAGGAATTAGTTCAATTTGATATTGCAATTTAAGAATTTAAACCACTGTTCATGGCTTCATATGTGAGTACTTTACTTTTTGATTGTTTCAGACACAACAATGTGAAAGAGAGTTGTTTTTTTTACATTAAATATGTATGGAATTGTAATTGGGTTTTGGTATAGAGATACAGTTATTTTCAGATAGTAATAAAATATGGTAGAATAAGAGAAAGAGAAGGTATTTGAAATTTTATCTTATTTTTAACAAATATATGTCTGCTACATTTTTGATATGACAGATTGATTTTGATAGTAAAAAAATCAGTATGTTTGGGTAATAGAAGAATGAAACTGAAAGGAAAAGGAGTCTGTGTTATGAAAAATAATAAAACAATAGTCTGTATTGCAATCATTCTTGTGATAGGAGTGATGTTTTCAGCATGTAAAAAACAAGATTCTGTGGATTTGACAGTGGAGCATTTTTTGACAACATTCTATACGGTGAGTGAAGATAATCCATACAAAGTATATCGACAGACACCAGAAAAAGTGACAAATATAGAGGATGCTCAATTGATGATAGATGCATTACTTGCATTTCATAGTAGAGTACAGGAAGATATGACGGAAAAAGGATTTGAAAAATTATTGGCAAATAGATTACTGTTGCAACTTAACAAGGTAATTTATGAAAAGAACCAAATGCTACAAGTAAAGTCTGTCAAAATCACAAACAAAGAAAAAACGACCATGGTAAAGGATGGGATGAATCAGACTTTTGAAGTGGAAGTAGATGTGTTGGATGATTCCGGAACAGTGATTCAAACTTCTGTTCAAAAAGGAAGTTTGATTACAGTAAAAGATGGAGATAAAACAAAGATTGAATCATATCATTTTGATAATTTACAAGAATTGGTAAAAAAATAAGAAGTATATACAATACTTTGAGAAATCATTGAAATCCGTTGTGAATTATTTTTCCAACGGATTTTTTAACATGGTAAATCTATACCGATTTTCTAAGAAACCAAGAACGTAATAGAAAGTACAAACAAATAAATAGAGAGAAATGTTATTTAAGAAACAGTACAAAAGAGCTAATACTACCATAAAAGACCGTTTACGAAACAACAAATCTAAGCACTTATAATTGTATAAGTGCTATTTTTGAAACTATGATAGCTAGATTATCTTTTCAATATACAGAAAATTATATAATAGTTTTATCTAGTGTTTCCAATTACTTTAAGATATTTAATAAAATTTATATTGAATTTTAAGATTAAAATAAAATATCAAAAAAACATCAAAAAATGTAAAAAAAATGCATTTAAGTATTCCCTTTCTGAGGTATATATAGTATAATACAAAAATATTTTTTAAAATAATAACTATGCTTCGATGTTGTGATAATAGTGAGTTCATAAGAAAGTAGATATACAAAAGCAATAAATAAAGTGAACTCGAAAAACCATCATCAAAGTAAAAAACGTCAAGACATTAAAATTATTTTTGAGGTGATATTAAAATGGAACGTTCAGATATTTTAAAAACAATAATTGAAGAAAAAAAGCGAAGAGGTGAAGAAAAAAAGGTAAACTACGGAATAAGAAAATTATCTGTAGGATTAGTTTCCTGTATCGTTGGATTTACGATATTTTTATCACCTGTCGTAACTAGTGCTCAAGGAATTCAACCGGGAGCTGCTGCTAATGTAGTGCATTATACTTTGGCAGGTGAAACAGATGGTGTATTGGACTATGGCAGAACCGTGTATCATAATGAAGATAACAATGGAATTCATTTGACTGTTACAAAATGGACAAAGCTGCCACGTGATTGGGGAAATACCGGTGCAGGTCCTTATAATGGAAGATATTTACTGAATTTCTTTGATTCCGAGTTCTATACGCAGATTGAATCAATTAAGGTAAATAATATTTCGTTTGAAAAAGAAGCGAATGGTGCTTTATGGAAGGTACCAATCAACAATGCGACCTTAGCATCCGGAAGTATCGGTGTTGTCACAAATCATGATGTTGTAATAAAGCTTAAGAATGGTGCAACGTTGACAAGTTTAGGTTTACAATCAAAAAAACTTGCTTTCACAACTGTTTGGGTTAGAGGAGACGGTAAAGCTGATAAAGGTGGGTATGATGCCGGATTTATATTAAAAAACAACTCAAATGTTCCAGCCTTGCCTTCTAATCCAGGAAGTGGTAATGGAGACTACTTGGGAACAGGTGTGAATGGTTTGGGACATGATGGAACTCTTTCTAAAGATGGAAACTTTACCAGTGGGAAATTCGGAAAAACTGTGACCTATGATAGCAAAAACAAAGTGATAAGATCTACAGTATCATTTAAGCCGGATCAAAACTTTAAAAATGCCAATAGTGCTTGGGTATTGTATATCAATGAAGTTATCCCTACAGAACTTTTTAGATATATCGATACCAATAACATAAGATTGGGTGCTTCAGATTCTCAAGGAAAAATAACAGCAAGTAATCCAATTAAACTTAGAGTACAACCAAATGGAAATGGTATGATATCTACGAAAGATACACCTGAACTTAGTATAGTTGGTGGTGATTGGAATAAGGTATCTGCAGTTAGAGACACTTTGGCAGATCAAGTATTTCCGGGAGCGATAGGTCAAAGAAGATCTTATACGATTGAATACAAATTAAAGAGCAATGTGACAAATGATGAGTTTGCAAGAGCTTTGAATGATTATATTGCTAATAATAATCAACTATATTTTGAATCTTGGTTAACAGCAGATTTCGTTGATAATCCAAGTGGATTCCCTAATATAAGAAAATATGATAATGGAAGACCGAACAAAAGACTTCAAAACTCATATTCAAATGCATATTTAGATGTTTTAGATACGGATAGGGATGGATTGTTTGATTTCGTAGAGGATGATATTGAATCAAATAAGTATAATGTAGATACTGATGGAGATGGAGTTCCGGACGGTCAAGAGTATTTGGTTGATAAGACAGAAATAAAAAATCCTAAGTCATATCTAGTGGTAGCACCAATCATCAAAACTAAGAATATTGAAGCAACGAAAGCAGAAGTGATTGAAGGAACTGTTCCTAAAAAGATTTTCGACAATCCTGCTAAACCAACAGAAAAATTGAATGCAACCAATTCAGATTCAGGGAATGTAATCGTTAAAGCATATAAGTATATTTCAGACACCACAGACTATACAAGAGAAACTGCAAAAGCTGAAACTCTGATACCTTTTTCAGATTTGACAGAAGGAAAGTTCAAAGTTAATGTTCCTGCCGGCACATTTGCAGATGGGGATAAGGTTATTTTGGTAGCATATTCTCCGGATGGAAAAAATCCTAAGGTGTCAACGACTACAGTAACAGTAGGTGCAATCAAGGTAACGTTCGATACAAATGGTGGTAAATGGTCTGATGGAACAAATACAGACAAGATTGTGAATGTCGTAAGTGGAACAGCGACTCAGCCGGAACAACCTGTTAAAACCGGGTATCAATTTTTGGGTTGGGCATCCACTGCAGGAGCAACACAAGCAGAAGAAAATATATTGACAAATATTACAGAAGCTAAAGAAGTTTTTGCAGTATGGAAGGATGTAACACCGCCTGCAATCAGTCCGATAGGTGATAAGACTGTAATAGAAAGCAAACCAATTACTGAAATCACAGTAACAACTGATGATCCAACAGCTACTGTAACAGTAAACAATTTACCAAACGGATTGACATATTTAAATGGTAAAATTAGTGGAACACCAACTGTTACAGATTGGGGTTCTAGAGAAGAAGAAAAAGAGTTTACAGTCACAGTTCAAGCAATTGATTCTTTTGGAAATGCATCTAGTACCACATTTAAAATCAAAGTACAAAGAGATACCGATAGAGATGGGACACCTGATGTAAGAGATTTGGATGATGATGGAGATGGAGTATCAGACGTAGACGAAATAAATCAAGGCTCAGACCCTAAAAATTCAGGCTCAATTCCCGGTAGTATGATTGTTCCAATAGAGTCTATGTCAATAATGAATCAGGAACAGACTGTTATTGATAAAAAACCGATAGAAACAGTATATATTTATCCGGATAATATTGACGCTTTTGCAAAGATTGATAGAACTAAGATTCCATTTGGACTTACTGTAAATGATTCAGATCCGGGCACAGCAAAAATCACAGGTATTCCAAATATAACAAATTGGGGACCAAATGAAGAAACAAGAAGATTTGAAATCCCGGTAACAGTTACAAATTCAAATGGTTCTAAGATAACTAAGAAGGTTGTAATAATAGTACAAAGAGATACCGATAGAGATGGAACACCTGATGTAACAGATTTGGATGATGATGGAGATGGAGTATCCGACGTAGATGAAAGAAACCAAGGATCTAATCCAAAAGATCCAAACTCCAGACCGTGGGCAGTAGTAACGCCTGTAAGTCCAACAACAATCAGCAATCCAAATCAGACAGTCATTGATGAGAAACCAATTACAAATATTGTAATTACACCTGGAAACTCCAATGCGACAGTAACAGTAGATACAAGTAAGTTGCCAAATGGAGTAACATACAATCCGGGAACTAAGACCATCAGTGGAACACCTGATGTAACAAACTGGGTACCAAATGAAGAAGAAAGAACATTTGAGATTCCGGTAGTAGTAACAAATCCTGACGGATCAAGTGTAACAAAGACGGTAGAAATCAAAGTACAAAGAGATACCGATAGAGATGGAACACCTGATGTAACAGATTTGGATGAT
>NZ_DBHIIC010000068.1:0-4417 GCF_057248345.1 Filifactor sp.
CATATAATAATCACAACAACAAGCTACTAATTCAGGATCGTGGGTAATAATGAAAATAGTTTTGCCGGACTCTTTGAGCCTTATCATTTCGTTTGAAACTTCTTTCATATTTTTAAAATCAAGACCGCTTGTAGGTTCATCTAAAACCAGAATCTCTCTATTAGAAGCAATAGCACTTGCGATCGCCACTCTCTGTTTTTGACCTCCTGATAAAGACATTGGGTGACAATCCAAAAATTCCATCAAGTTAAGTTTTTTGCATATCTCTTTTACCATTTGTTCTTCATTCTCATTATCTTCAATACTCAATAGAATTTCTTCTTTAACTGACTCCGTAAATAGTTGGTGATTGACATCTTGCATCACCATAAAACACTTTCTTAGTCTTTCTCTCGTAGAGTAAGTATCCGTTTCTATCTCTAAAACTCCTTTTGCTTTTTCTTCAACTCCACATAAACATTTTGAAAATGTTGACTTCCCTGAACCGTTAGAACCTAAAACAGCAATAATAGCATTCTGAGGTAATAAGGTGTTTTTAATATTAAGAAACGGAGTCTTGTTATAGCTAAACTCAAAATTCTTAATATTTATTTTGCTGTCAACCTTAATAAAGTTCTTAAGATCTTTAAAATTAACAGGATTTATACTTCTAAGCCCCATATTGTTTAAAATATCATTAGATAATCTTTTAAATTCTTCATTCGTGAATATAGTGTGTATCTGTCCATCTTTCATATAAATGAATTTATCTGCAATATCTATTAAATACCGTAATCTATGTTCAGCAATAATTATAGTTGCCTTTTTTTCTTTCCATTTGTTTATAATAGCTTTTAACATTTCTATCGTTCCAATATCTAAATTAGAAGACGGTTCATCTAATACATATATTTCAGGCTCCATAACAGCCGCTGAAGCACAAGCAATTTTTTGCTTTTCACCGCCTGACATTGAAAACAAATTTCTATCAAGTAAATTTCTTATGTTTAATTCTTGTGTTACCTTTCCAATTCTCGTACATATTTCTTCTCGTGGAACTTCAAAATTTTCACAAGCAAATGCAATTTCACTTGTAGAATCTACATTAAAAAACTGTGTTCTTGGATTTTGAAATACTGATCCTACATATCTGCTCAATTCATCAATTGGATTTTGTGAAATTTTATAATCCCTTACTATAACTTCTCCCTCCAATGTTCCCGTATAATATCCGGGAATAAGTCCATTAATCAATCGACTTATAGTAGTTTTTCCACAACCGGATTCACCACAAAACACAATCACTTCTCCATCGTCGATCTTTAAGTTTACATTATAAATTCCTGCATTTCTATCAACACTGTCATAAGTAAATGACACATTTTTAAACTCGATCATTCCTTATCCCCTCCTATACAAAAATAACCCTATAAGAGTGATTGAAATACATAAAATAAGTGCATCATATATAGTAAAACATACTTTGACTACACTGGTTCTTTTTCTTAAACCTCCCAATCCTCTACTTATTGCAGCTGCTGATAATTCATCCCCTATTTTAGCAATAGACATAATTAAAGGGATTGTTACATATTCCAAGTACAAGCCGGGATTTTTCCATGCTCTTTTGTTTTTAAAATGAATTCCTCTCATTTTCATAGCAATTTTAATTGAACTATGTTCTTCCTTTAAAGTTGGAATAAACCTGAAAACAACTGCTGTTGGAATAATAAATGCATTTGGAATTTTCCACTTTACCATAGCTGCTATAAACTCACTTGTCTTTGTAGACATTACAATATAATAACCCAACATAAAAATCGGAAATAGCCTCAAAATTAAAGCATTCAACAAAACGGAAATGGTATTTATAAGAGTAGGGAAGGTGTACATATCTTTTGTAAAGTGTGCTATCAAAGCCAAAGCAAACAACCCCCCATAAATAAAAGCAATTCTAAACTGCTTATTAGATAACAGCAACATTATCGCCACAATGGCGGATATAAGGCTAATCACAATATCCTTATATCCGACAGACATTATGGTTGTGATAAATATCATAAAGAGAATTTTAGTACGAGGATCTAAATAAAAACCCTTCGGCTCATTAGGTCTATATACCTCATACTCTTCCATTAAACGATACCTGCTCTTTCAAAATGTTTTTTAAGCATTTTTCTTCCCAAATTCGCACCAATAATTGAACCAATCAAAATAATTACAAGTGCGGCAATTCCCATCCAAGATGGCATATATTTCGCAAGTTCTGTTGCATATTGTTCTCCCATTTGTTGCTTAACACCTTCCATGTAGGTATCCGCCATTACCCACATTGGCATTTGGCAGCCTATCATTCCACAAGAAAATAACCAAAACCCCACAATGTTCTTTTTGAAACTTTTAAAGCCTCCCGACCTCATAACTAAATCACTCAGTATACCGAATGGTATATATCCTACTAATGCTAACCAAGTGTAACCCATCAGATACCAGAAAACCCCAATAATAATTGACATAATCGTAACCATGCCAAATTTCTCTGTTTTTGTTAAAAACAACATGAATGGTATCCCTGTAACAATTGGAATTACTAAATAAATAGCCGGGTATAAGATAGGAATGGCATTCATCATTCCTGCCACAAAAAATATGACCAAATAAATCGCTGTGTAAATCCCGACATTAATTAAATCTTTTGCTGATAAACCTTTCTTCATTTTTTTAATCCTCCTATTTATTTTTTTTGGGTAGTGTATAACTCTCTTTTTATATTTGAGCCTTTATGGCACAAACTACGCTTTCGCTTATGACAGTTTCCATTCCACTGCCATCTGTCTTGCTTCAACAAAATTCTTGTAGATACCATCTATTTTTATAAGCTCTTCATGCGTACCTCTTTGAACTATCTTCCCATTATCTAAAACAAGAATTTGATCCGCATTTTTAATCGTTTTTAGCCTGTGAGCAATTATAATAACTGTCTTATTTTTGGTAAGCTCCTCCATAGCAATCTGCAACTTATCCTCATTTTCAGGATCCACATTTGCTGTAGCTTCATCGAAGATAATAATTGGAGCATTTTTTATAATAGCTCTTGCTATTGATATTCTTTGTCTTTCTCCTCCGGATAAACTTGCACCTCCTTCTCCTATCATTGTTTTGTATTGTTCAGGAAGACTCATAATAAAATCATGGCAACAAGATTTTTTTGCTGCTTCAATAACTTCTTCATGTGTAGCATCCGGTTTAGCGAACTTTATGTTGTTTTCTATGGTATCCTGAAACAAGTACACATTTTGAAAAACCATACTAATCTGCTCCATCAATGCTTCTAATGAATATTCTTTTATATTATGTTCTCCTATGTTGATTCTTCCATTATCTATATCCCAAAACCTTGCTATGAGATTACACAATGTAGTTTTTCCGGCTCCTGACGGTCCTACTATGGCTGTCATTTGATTTTGCGGTATTTCTAAAGAAATGTGATCAAGAATTTTTTTGCCGGAATATGAAAAATCTACATTTTCAAACACAATATCAAAACTGTCAGGTTCGATATCACTTCCATCAATATCCATCCGCGGAAATTTTTCTAATTTCTTAGTTTGCTCAATAGATCCACTAACAACTCTAAGAGCAGTTGTCGCACTTCCTGCTAATTTAATTTGAGAAAAAGCAAGAAATGAAACAATAATTGTCATCACAGTATTTAGAAATGAAAGCTCTCCTCTTTGATAGAAGAAAATGCCTGCACCGATGATTAAAATACTGAATGAATCTAAGAGTATATTTTGAGCAATTGTATATGGTGTAAAAAGTTTTTCACAATCAAGATTTGTTTTTCTTGCATTTTCAATGGCTTCCCTAACTTTTTCATCTCCTTTGCCTGTTAAATTAAAGGCTTTAATAACCGGCATTCCCTCTATTTGTTCTAAAATAGCGTCAACTAATTTTGCCGATGCAATTTGCCTTTTTGGAAGAATATTTCTTGATTTATTCTCCATTTTTGACAAAATGAATAAATACATCAAACTTCCAAATGCCACAATAAGACCTATTCTCCATTCAAAAACCAAAATCATCAATGTAAAAATTATCGTGTTTATAAAACCGGATAATGTATTTACCATAACCATTGCAGCGGTATTTTCGACATCTTCTAATACAGTTGTCGAAATCCCTACAACTTCACCGACATTATTTTCATTGAAAAAGCCCATAGGTATTTTTTTTAGAATTTCTCCTATTGAAACTCTTTTATTGGCTACCATAAAATAACTTGCATGGCATTGCTGTAATTGGGAAAAATAATTTGTGGCACTTCTCCCTACAATACTGATAACAAGAAGTCCTAACGCAATCCATGCAGGCGTCATGGTCATATTTTTTTGAGCGAAAGCTTTTACTACAACATAAATTGCACTAATTTGAAGCA
>NZ_DBHIIC010000069.1:0-4302 GCF_057248345.1 Filifactor sp.
ACCTGAATGCCTTATCTCTTTCAGGAGAAGACAAGTTTGGTTCAGGAGGAAGCAATTTCAGTAGATATGCTGAAACAACACATTTAGGAGCAGGAGTATCAGCAAATTCAGCTTCAGGAACAGTTGGAGACATGAACTTAAAAGGTTCATCATTTATCGCAAAAGATACGACAGGACTTACAGTAACAGGAAATATAAAAGTAGAGTCGGCAGTAAACAGTTATGAAAATGAATCAAAAAGCACAAGCAAAGGTTTCATGTCATCAAAAAGCAGCTACAAAAATTCACATGCTGAAGAAAATTCAGCAAGTAACCTAATGCTTGGAGAGAACGCTGTAATATTAGGCGATGTAAATTCAATTGGAAGTAACGTTGTGTTTGGAGATAATACATATATTGGTGGAAAACTTACAACAGATGCACAACAGCTACACAATAGCTATTTTGAAGAGAACAAGAAAAAAGGATTCTCAGGTGGAATAAGTCACGGAACAGCATCATTAAGTTATGGAAAATCACAAAATTCATACGATGAGAAGAGTACGATAAATGCTGGCTCTAACTTACAAATTGGAGACGGCTCTGTATTGAATAAAGGTGCAGAAATTACTGCCACAAACTTTGAATACGGAAATATCCAGATCAATAACGGCGATGTGAAATATGGAGCAAGAATAGATACACAAGATGTAAGAACTACTAGCAAAAGTAGTAATTTTGGTGTATCAATCGGAATAAACAGTCCGGCACTTGACAGAGCAAAACAGGTGGCAAATGCGGTAAGTCAAAATAGAGGTGGAGATATTGCCGGCGGGCTTATGACAGCAACTAATGCTGTTACCGGAACTATTTCCGGATTAGCAGGAAATCAAGGAAATAGACAAAGTCGATATGACGAAAATGGAAGTGTAGGAAGAAAAGGAGTAATCGACGCTCAAACAAATAATAATTTCTATGCCAATATTGGAGTAAATGCCGGGTTTAGCAGATCTAAAAACGAAACAAATTCGCATACTGAAAATGCAGTTGTAACAACAATGACTCTAATGAATCCTAATTCGAGTATAACTTACAACAATGTAAAAAATATTACGTATCAAGGAACGCAGGCTGAAAATGGAACGTTTATTTACAATAACGTAGAAAATATTACAAAAGAAGCTGTAGAATTGCATAATAAATATAGCTCAAATAGTTCAAGCATGGGAATAAACACCGGAGCGACAATAGGATATGGACATAAAACACAAATAATCGGAAATGGCGGAAGTATTTCGGCAAGTAGAAGCAATCAAAATACAAACGAAATAATAAATCAAAATGGAAAATTCCAAAATGTAAATGAAGTACATAATAACACGGGAACAATGATACTTGACGGCTTTAATCAAGAAGGTGGAAAAGTTACCGGAAATATTAATAAATTCGTAGAAACTTCAAGACAAAATACGAGTACCACTACTGGAAGTAGCAGAGGTGCAAGCATTGGAATAAGCTCATCAGGAGTTCCTAATTCAGTAAATGTTAATGCAAGCAGAACTAATGGAAATAGAAGTTTTGTAGATAATCAAAGTTCGTTTATTGTAGGCGAAGGAAGCAATTTACATATTGGAACATTTGAAAATACTGCAGGAATTGTTGGAAAAGAAGGTAATTCTAAATTAACGATTGATAAATATATTGGCCACGATTTGCAAAACAACGATGAAATGAATACAGTTGGCGGTTCAATGGGAGTTTCAATCGGAAACACAACGAGATTATCAAATATCGGAATAAATACTGAAAATCGTGATAAACAAGGAATTACAAGAAATTCTGTAATTGGAGATGTTGAAATAGGACAAGCTTCAGGAGACCCGATAAATAGAGATAAAGCAAAAGCGAATGAAGTAACAAAAGATACTCACAGCAGTACAAATATTAATGTCGAATCTCAAACAATAGAATACGCAACTAACCCTGCCAAATTTAAAGAAGATGTAGCAAAAGCAAAACAGGAAATAGATGAAGTTAAAAGAGCATTCAACGAATCAATCAATGATAGAGGAGATGACAACAGAAACTTCTTTGGTCAATTATCCGAAGCTAGATTGACAGAAACGATTGACAATATTGCCGGAAGTAGATTGGAAAGAGCAACAACTGATAATCAAATAGCAGGAGCTTTTAAAGACGCTTATAGAGATTTAGGATATGACAATGTAGATATTTTATTCTCTGATCCAAAAAATGCTCCACAGCTAATCGACAAAGATGGAAAACCTAAAGCAGGAACAGCTTTTGTAAGTGATGAAACAGGCAGAAGAACGATAATAATAAATGCGGAAGCAGCTGTAAATCATACAAGAGCAGGACTGATTGGAACAATAACGGAAGAGGGAAGTCATATAATAGGAGCAGTTGAGGGTAGACAGCTTGTAACGGGAACAGATGAAAAAGGACTTGAAAGTACAGGGAAAGCTTCAAATGCTTATTTGACGGAAAAATATGGTAAGAATGATGAAGATATAGCTATTAAGTCTGAGAAAAAAGATTTGAATGGGATTGATTTTGGTAGAAATGTTGGAGATGATGTGATAGTTGGTATCACATCACAACAAGAAATAAAATTTGATAACGCTAAAAAACAGAAAAAAGTTATACAAACATTTATAGATGCATATGGAGGAACTTCAAAAGATTATAAGGTTGATTGGAATAGTTACTTAATAGATCCAATGTATAGAATTAAAATAAATTATTATAATTATGTAGCAGAAAATTCAATTAAAGATATTAAAGAATTTAAAAATAACAAAAATTCCTTTAAGAAAGTAAACGATTCAGAAGCAGTATTTCATAATATAGTTGGGAATAAAATAAGAATCAGAGGAAATTTGAATAGGAAATATGTTGATAACAAAACTGGAAAAGAAGTCGTCTTGGATTCTAAAGAAAAAAGAGTTATTCGAGACCCTGTAAATATAGGAACATATAATTATTATACATATCAAGGAGATAGTTTACTGCAAATATTATTATCTCCATTTGATAAGGCTTCTCATATAATTGATATAAATAACTGGGTAGCTTTTGGTACGGGAATTAATGATAGGACAACTCAAAAGTGGAGGGAAAAAATGTTGACCTTAGGTACAGCAATAAGTTTAGATTATCAAAATATTAGAGCTTGGGCTGAGAGTAAAAATATTTATGATATAGGAGAAGAAGAATTAGAAAGATATAATAGAGATAAATCTATAAAATTGGGAAGAGACATTATGAATGAAACAGAAAAAAGATTAAGAAAGGCAGGCATAATAAAATGACACATTCACAAATAGAAAATGTATATATAATTATAATTTTTATAATTTTTATCTATATTTTTTACTTATGTATAAATAAGAATAAATTATTTTCCAGAACAATATTTTTTATAATTTTTATCTTCTTTTTATTTTTTATTTCTCGTTGCATAAAATATGAAGCTGAAAGTAGATATCAAATTGAAGATTCCAGTGAATATAAAATTGAGCTAGATGATAAAGTTTTTAATATACATTTTTTATTTGATGAGTTATATATTGAAACAAATATACTTCCTGAGGACTACTATATTTTAAAAAATATAAAAATTATATATAAAGATAGTGAAATTGGAATAATTGAAATTAATAAGAGAATAAACAAACTAGAATATAATAATGTTTTGAATATATACAAATTTAAATATTCTATAAAAGAAACTTTAAATAATATATTAGATAGAAAAAAAATGAGTTATAAACTTGATACACCATATGTTGAAACTGAATTCAAAATAAAAATAATAATAGAGAATAACAAATCAATCAAAGAATCAGAAGTTATGATGGATAATGTTGGAATAATATATAGACGGCAAGGATTTTCATTTACTACATTTTAATAATAAAAAGGAAGTAGTTTACATGTAGGCTCGGTAGAAAATACAGTAGCAATTATCGGAAAAGAAGGAAATTTTATATTCAAAATAGATAAATATGTTGCCCACGATTTACAAAACAAAGATGAGTTACATACAATCGGTGGCTCAACAGATACTTCAGTAGGAGAAAAAAAATTAACAAATGTAGGAATAAATACTGAAAATTGTGATAAAAAATGATAAAAAAAAAGTATACAAATTCAAAAAAATTTAGCAATTATATTTCATGAAAAAGGATTTAAAGAATGGAATATATCTGCTTAGAGATTTTAGGGATAACGTAGCAACTAATTTGAAGGGTGTGTAAAAATTTTTGTGTAAACCTCTAAATAATATATGGTAAAATAACT
>NZ_DBHIIC010000070.1:0-3568 GCF_057248345.1 Filifactor sp.
ATAATGGAAATGTGTCCCGTTTTTTGGTATGATCATAAAGAAAATAGGAGGTATGGAAATATGAAAAAACAAAATGTTTTAAATTTAATAAAATACCATGTGGAAAGGAATGAAAAATCCTTTAGAAATGAGGCGATAGCAATAGCAAGATATTTTGATAGCATAGGAGATTATCAGTTATCTGAATATATTATGGGGTTAATATCTGAATCAAATTTATATTCACCACAAAGTAGTGATTTTGAAAGTGAATTTTTAAAACAAGTAGAAATAAGAAATTTAGAGGCTTTAAATTTACCACTTGAAATAACAGAAGACATAAAAGGTATTATTAACGCTGTAAACCATAATGTTGGTATTAATAAATTTTTATTTGAAGGATTACCGGGAAGCGGAAAAACAGAAGCAGCCAAAAATGTTGCAAGATTATTGGATAGATCTCTTTTTAGGGTGGATTTTGAAAACTTGATAGATAGCAAGTTGGGACAGACTAATAAAAACATAATAAAAGTCTTTAGAGAAATAAATATGCTTCCAAATGCAAATAAGGCTGTGGTTTTATTTGATGAAATTGATGTTATTGCTTTGGATAGAATTAATTCTAATGATATTAGAGAGATGGGAAGAGTAACATCTACAATTTTAAGAGAATTAGATAGACTGACAGACCTTAATAAAGAGATTGTACTTATTGCAACAACTAATCTATATTCAAATTTTGATAAAGCATTAATTAGGAGATTTGATGCTGTTATTAATTTCAATAGGTATAGTGATGAGGATTTAATAGAAGTTGCTGAATATTATTTTTCTTCATTTATCAAGAATTTTAAAGGAATATCCAAGGATACAAGATTATTTAAAAAAATATTAAAGACAGCAAAGAAAATACCTTATCCCGGGGAATTAAAAAACATTATAAAAACATCTCTTGCATTTAGCGATGTTGGTTCTGAGTATGATTATTTGAAAAGATTATACAATAGTTTGATAGGGAGTTTGGATCAAAAGGATATAAACCAACTTCATGAAGAAGGACTTACTGTAAGGGAAATAGAAAAATTAAAAGGTGAGTCTAAAAGTTCAGTATCAAGAAAGTTAAAGAGGGAGGAAGTAGATAGTGAATAATGTCGTGGAATTAAAAGGGAAACGCTTTGTGCAAGCCAGTAAAAATGGTATGCGTGGAGGCATAACCATGAATGGGAAAGTAGAAGTCAGTACAGAGCATTTATTAAGATTAAGATCTCAGCTAATTCAGATTAAAGAATTCTGGGATAAAGAAACAAAGCCGTTTGAAGGAATTTTGCTTAGTGTTTATTATAATAAGATTGTTGCAAAAAGTAATCGGATTTCTGGACTTTTTAAAGGAACTGCTTCTAATGATGCAATTGTTGGGGCAAAATTTAATAGAGATAAGAGTAAACATATTATCACATATTTTCTTGATGAGTATGACTTGACTAAAAGCATAGAGTTGTTTACAGATACTTCCGATATATTATCTCAAAAATTTGCAGGTAATATTAACCAAAACATGTTTGAGGATAAAAACATTGTTAATCAAGCAGTTTTTAAAGAACTTTCTGTAAGTATGTCTACATTCAAACAAGTGATTGCAGATGCATCATATATTGATTCCTTTGAAATAGAGTTACCCACAATGGATGTAAAGCAAAGTATTATAACTTTGTATGATGTAAGAAAAGATACAAAATTATTATTTGAAAGATTAGGGATAGATATTTTAAGTAGCAGAATTTTAGATAATCAAACGGTTTACTTAGATGAAAATCAGGTAGAAGTACTTTTTGAAAAGGCACCCTATCTTGTTTCAATGGCAACCGTTGATTTGTCAAGTTTATCACCCGATGATTTTATCAATGAGTATCAAACAAAAATGGTAACTATACCATCCCCAACTATTGAACCTACGATTGGAGTGATAGATACCTTATTCGATGAAAGTGTTTATTTTAGCGATTGGGTTGAATATCATGATATGGTTTCAGAAGATATACCAAAAAATCCAAAAGATTATAATCATGGGACAGCAGTATCTTCTATTATTGTTGATGGAGCCAGATTAAATCCTTGGTTGGATGATGGCTGCGGAAGGTTTAAAGTTAGGCATTTTGGAGTAGCGGTAGGTGCTGAATTTTCTTCATTTTCAATAATAAAGAAAATAAAGAGTATTGTGGTAAATAATTCAGATATAAAAGTCTGGAATATTTCACTTGGCAGTAATCAGGAAATTAATGACAACTTTATTTCTGCTGAAGCTGCGACCTTAGATAAAATTCAGTTCGATAACAATGTAATATTTGTTGTGGCAGGAACAAATAAACCAAGTGCAGATATAGTAAAAATAGGCTCTCCGGCAGATTCTGTTAATAGCATAGTTGTAAATTCAGTTAGTAAGAATGGTCTGTCTACTAAATATGCTCGTAAAGGATTAGTATTATCTTTCTTTGCAAAACCTGATGTGAGTTATTATGGTGGCAGTGAAGAAGAGTACATTAGGGTTTGCGAACCTTTAGGGGCTGCAAGTGTTGCCGGTACTTCTTATGCTGCACCTTGGATTGCGAGGAAATTGTCTTATTTAATTGATGTGTTAGGACTTAATAGAGAAATTGCAAAAGCCATGATTATTGATGCTGCAAGAGGTTGGGATGAAAAACCGACTCCTGAGGAAGTTGCTTTATATGGGCATGGAGTTGTACCAATTCATATAAACGATATTATTCAAACAAAAGATGATGAAATTAAATTTGTGGTATCAGACATTAGCGAAAAATGGAATACTTATAACTACGATTTTCCAGTTCCTCTAAAAGATAATAAGTATCCATATATTGCGAAGGCTACGATGTGTTATTTTCCTTTGTGTGATAGATTGCAAGGTGTTGATTATACAAATACGGAATTGAATTTACATTTTGGGCGAATAGGGGATGATAAAAAAATCAAGGATATTAAGGGGGATAAACAGAATACAGAAGACATCTTAGAAGGAGAAAGAAATTATCTTTTGGAAGGTGAAGCCAGAAAGCAGTTTAGAAAATGGGACAATGTAAAGTATATCGCAGAGAGTGCTACAAAAAGAATGATACCAAAAGACTCTTATAGAAATAAGAATTGGGGCATGGAAATAAAAACAAATAACCGATTAGCTCCTCAAGATGGTGTAGGAGTTAGGTTTGGTGTTGTTGTAACACTCAAAGAAATGAATGGAGTTAATAGAATTGATGAATTTATCAGAAGTTGTACACTAAATGGTTGGCTGGTAAATGTAATCGATGTTGTTAATAGAGTGGATATTCACCAAAAAGTTAATGAAGAGATTGAGTTTGAATAGATGGTAAATGACGTAAAGTAGTAAATAACCTGTCCGTTCAAAAAATCTGCCAGCTCTCAGGATGGCAGATTTTTCTTTACCTTGTTTTATTCTTTCTACAGCTATCCGGTAGTGCCTCCGACCAAGGCATCAGTTTTTTCAGTTCTTCCTCCGGAACTTTTTCTCTTGGATATTTGAGGAGTTCCTTTAGTAGGTATGTAAAGTATTCGTAGG
>NZ_DBHIIC010000071.1:0-3473 GCF_057248345.1 Filifactor sp.
AAATAGTATCCGAGTATTTCTCAAAGTGTAACATATGTCTTGACAACTAAGAAAAATAAAGTTATATATTTTTGTAAAAAACTAGACAATCAAAATAAATAATGATACACTTATTAAGTATGTAATTCTCAAAGATTGAGATTGCAATAGATACTTTTTAATGAAAAGGTATCCATATTGAACGGCTAAGTTTGAATCCTTAGCACGGACAATACAGTTGGCGGCGTAAAATAATATAGAGGAGGTGTACAGATGCCAACCATTAACCAGTTAGTAAGAAAAGGAAGAGAAGCTGTAGAATATAAGTCAACAGCACCGGCTCTTCAAAAAGGTTTTAATGCTCTTAAAAAGAGAGCAACTAATTTGAATTCCCCACAAAAAAGAGGGGTTTGTACAGCAGTGAAAACAGTAACTCCTAAAAAACCTAACTCTGCTCTTCGTAAAGTAGCCAGAGTAAGATTGACAAACGGAATTGAAGTTTCTGCTTATATTCCAGGAGAAGGACACAACTTGCAAGAGCACAGTGTTGTTTTGATTCGTGGAGGAAGAGTAAAGGACCTTCCAGGGGTTCGTTATCACATTGTTCGTGGAACGCTTGATACTGCAGGTATTGAAAAAAGAAGACAGGCAAGATCAAAATACGGTACAAAAAGACCAAAAGACGCTAAATAAGACGTGTATTGAATTCGTGCATTCATATAAATATAAGAAATATGAAGGCACAATCGGCATTTTGAAATGTCGAGTACCGATGATTTAATTTAAATTATTAAGGAGGGAAGAATAGTGCCAAGAAGAGGTAATATTCCAAAGAGAGAAGTTTTGGCTGATCCACTATACGGAAGTAAAGTGGTAACGAAACTTGTAAATAATGTAATGTTAGATGGAAAAAAAGGAACAGCACAAGAAATTGTGTATGGAGCTTTTGAAGAAATCAAAGAAAAAACAGGAGAAGATCCATTAGAAGTATTTGAAAAAGCAATGAACAATATCATGCCGGTATTGGAAGTAAAAGCGAGAAGAGTCGGTGGTGCGAACTATCAAGTTCCAGTTGAAGTTCGTCCTGAACGTAGAGAAACATTGGGACTTCGTTGGTTAGTAAGATATACTCGTGCTAGAAATGAAAAAGGTATGAAATTGAAATTAGCAAGAGAAATTATGGATGCTGCAAACGGAGTTGGAGCATCTGTTAAGAAAAAAGAAGATACTCATAAAATGGCAGAAGCAAATAAAGCATTTGCTCACTATCGTTGGTAATATTCGGTTATTAAATAAGAAAGGAGTGGCGATTAGTGCCAAGAAAATTTCCTTTAGAAAAGACAAGAAATATCGGTATCATGGCTCATATCGATGCCGGAAAAACAACTACAACAGAGCGTATTTTGTTTTATACCGGAAAAACTCATAAACTAGGAGAAACTCACGAAGGAGCTTCTCAAATGGACTGGATGGAGCAAGAAAAAGAGAGAGGTATTACTATTACTTCTGCTGCGACAACTGCTCAATGGAACAATCACCGTATCAATATTATTGATACTCCGGGCCACGTTGACTTTACTGTAGAAGTAGAGCGTTCTCTTCGTGTATTGGATGGAGCTGTAGCTGTATTTTGTGCAAAAGGTGGGGTAGAACCTCAATCTGAAAATGTATGGAGACAAGCAGACACATATAAAGTACCAAGAATTGCTTTCGTAAACAAAATGGACATCATTGGAGCTAACTTCCTTAGAGTTGTAGACATGATGAAGGATAGATTGGGTGCAAATGCAGTAGCAATGCAACTTCCAATCGGAGCAGAGGATACATTCGAAGGAATGATTGATTTGCTTACAATGAAAGCATACAAAACACATGATAAGCTTGGAACAGAAATGGAAGAATGTGAAATTCCTGCTGATATGCAAGCAAAAGCTGAAGAATATCGAGAAATCATGGTAGAGGCAATTGCAGAATTGGATGAAGAATTGACAATGAAATATCTTGAAGGAGAAGAAATTTCAATTGATGAATTGAAAAAGACTCTTCGTAAGGGAGTTATTTCAACTGCTATCAATCCGGTATTCTGTGGTTCTGCATACCGTAATAAAGGTGTTCAGTTATTATTGGATGCAGTTGTTGATTACATGCCTGCACCTGTAGATGTACCAGATATCAAGGGTGTTTTGGAAGATGGAACGGAAGAAGTTCGTCATTCATCTGATGCTGAACCGTTTTCTTCATTAGCATTTAAAATCATGGTGGATCCATTTGTTGGAAAACTTGCTTTCTTCCGTGTATATTCCGGAACTTTGCAATCAGGTTCTTATGTATTGAACTCAACAAAAAACAAGAAAGAAAGAATTGGACGTATTCTTCAAATGCATGCTAACTCAAGAGAAGAAATCAATGAAGTTTATTCAGGAGATATTGCTGCTGCAGTTGGTTTGAAAGATACAACAACAGGAGATACACTTTGTGATCCTGCACATCCAATTATTTTGGAATCTATGGAATTCCCTGAACCTGTTATCTCTGTAGCGATTGAGCCAAAGACAAAAGCAGCTCAAGAAAAAATGGGTGTTGCACTTCAAAGATTATCAGAAGAAGATCCAACTTTCCGAGTTAGAACAGATGAAGAAACAGGACAAACAATTATCTCAGGAATGGGAGAATTGCACTTGGAAATCATTGTAGACAGATTACTTCGTGAATTCAAAGTAGAAGCTACAGTTGGTGCTCCACAAGTAGCATATCGTGAAACAATTCGTCAATCTGTTGACATTGAAAATAAATATGCAAAACAATCAGGTGGTCGTGGACAATACGGACACGTTAAGATTCGTATGATTCCTCAAGAACCTGGTGCAGGTTACGAGTTCGTTAACAACATTGTTGGGGGAGCTATCCCTAAGGAGTATATTGGACCTGTTGATACAGGTATCCAAGGAGCAATGGAAGCAGGTATCCTTGCAGGATATCCGGTAGTAGACGTTAAAGTAGAACTATATGATGGTTCTTACCATGAAGTTGACTCTTCAGAAATGGCGTTTAAAGTTGCTGCTTCTATGGCATTCAAAGACGGTATGAAAAAAGCAAATCCGGTATTGTTAGAACCGGTATTCAAAGTAGAAGTTGTTACTCCTGAAGACTACATGGGAGATGTAATGGGTGACCTTAACTCTCGTCGTGGAAGAATTGAAGGAATGGAAGCAAGACAAGGTGGAGCACAAGCAATCAATGCGATGGTACCACTTTCTGAAATGTTTGGATATTCAACTGATTTGCGTTCTGCAACACAAGGACGTGCGACTTATACAATGATTTTTGATCACTATGAAGAAGTTCCAAATTCCATTGCAAAGAAAATTATGGAACAAGGAGAATAATCACTTCATAAATATAAAAAAGAAATTGACAGATAGGGTTTCTATCGAAGATTAATTTTTAGGAGGAAGAAAAATGGGAAAAGCAAAATTTGAAAGAAGTAAACCACA
>NZ_DBHIIC010000072.1:0-3303 GCF_057248345.1 Filifactor sp.
AAGAAAAGCAATAGAGAGTAGAAGCCGATGATGGATAAGCTTCTACTCTTTTTTTCTTTTTAAACACAATAAAACACTTGAGTATAAAAAGTGAGTAAAAGTTGCAATGTATACTTTCACTCACTTCTTAATAATAAAGATTTCATATTTGTAAATAATATAAAATGAAATAGATTGGATTGATTATCAAAATATCTATTGGAATATGTAAAAACCTTTCTATCTATAAACAAAATGAAAGTACGTATCTATCCATTGATAATAAAAAAATATAAGTAGAATTGAGTAAAAATAAGTTGAAAAACAACTATCGATTACTTTCGGAAATTTTGTCTGCATGATAGAGATAAGAAAATAACATAAGATAAATAAGATTGTGTGGTTTATCAATAAACAAAATATTTTTAATATGGCTGGTACTTCGTATGAAATGCATTTTTCTATGCAGATTTGTGTTTCAATCAGTAAAATAGAATGATTCATTTAAGTTATTGGTTTTTTTTAAGGATTTAATTATTAGTAAAATAAAAAGAGAAAAATCTATCTTAAAATTGATAAATCATCTCTTTTTTACTCTTTGGTAATTTCTTCTTTATTTTATTTTTCCTTGTTTGTACTTCAATAAGAAATTTAAGTTTTTATGTTCTATCTCAGAGAACTTATTTTCTGCTTGTACTGAATTTTTTATATTAGGATCTATTTGATACCAGGTCTTTGTTTTGAAATACTCATAGTATTTTCCGGATTTGCCAAAGTCATATCCATAACGAGCAAACATTTCGTTAATCGCTAGATTAAGGTTATTTCTATCAAATGTAGCCATATCTTCTTTTGTTAGAAGCTTTGTATCACTTGGAAGTAAATAATCAGTACTTTGTGCTGCAGTATTGGAATCTACAGGTGTAGCTGTAGGGCTTTGTACTGTTGTACCACTAGGATTAACAGGTGTAGTGGCAGGATTCTGTACTGTGTTATTGGTGGTTACAGGTGTCGTTACAGAACTTTGAGTTGAACCGGAACTTGTAGTAGTACCTGCATTGTTTTCGGCAGAGGAGCTGTTTGAATTACTTTCTCCATTTTCCGTATCAGAAGATTGTATCGTTGAATTGTTATCCATATTAAGTAGTTTAGGTTTTATGAACAAAAAAGCTAGTGCAAGTATTCCAACTAAAAAAATCGTGAAGACAATACTAAGTAACAAATTCGAAGATAACAATTTGTTTTGTGAGTTTGGACTCTTGGCATGAACAAAAGATGTGTTTTTGATATCAACATCAGAAAACATACCAAGTAAATGGTTCCAGTCATTAGCATTTAAGTGAATTTCCAGCATTTGTTTATATGCTCCGAACATATTTCGAAGTTCCAATGAGCCGGGATTTTCTTCATGCAAACGGATAATTTCATGGTATGCAGAAGAAGCATGAAGTTTATTTAATTGTAGTTGTTGTTTCATATTTAAGGATTCAGACATGGAGTCTCGATGTTCCTCTATTAGTTTAAGAGCAGAAGAGTAGTTGTGCTGTTCATATAGATTGACAATTTTTTGGAACAGTTTATTCACAGATGCCTGATCTGTTTTTGGCATATTGTCCACCTCTTTCGAAAGATAAGTATTTTTAGTCAATTTATTTAGAATACAGAATAATTGTTATCATAAGATAAGTTTAAAATTCAGTATGGTTTTATTTTCTTTGATCAATTTATTATAGTATATATAAAAATAGTTGACAAGAAGATTTTAATACAACTATCTAGATTATAGAAAAAACAATGTGAAGAGAAAAAAATGATTATTCGTTTGGATAATCATAACTTCCTTGAGAAGACATGTCTGTTGAAAGATGAACTCCGTCAGAGAAAAAACGAATGGTTTTTTGTTCATCAGTTCTATACACAGGAATATTGTATCTCTCTATCAATTGCATCACTCTTTTGCTTGGATGATGAAATTGGTTGTTATATCCACAAGAAATAGAAATGACATTTGGTGAAACCGAGGTTAAAAATTCTTCACTTGTAGAGTGCTTGCTTCCATGGTGTCCAATCTTTAAGAAGTTGCATTTCAAATTAGGATAATGCGACAAAATTTCTCGTTCATTATATTCATCAGCATCTCCCATAAATAAGAAAGAAAGCTTGTTATATTCAAGATATGTTACAATAGAAAACTGATTGTTGTTTGCATACGCATGGTTGAAGGGGGATAAAAATGTTACTGAAATTCCTTTTTCAAAAGGGATTTCCATTCCTGCCAATCCATCTTCGATAGTAAGGTTCTTTTTTTTCGCCGCCTTTATTACTTCTCGGTAAGTTTTTGTAGAATGTTTTCGAACAGGCATATAGAACCTACCTATTTCAAAATTTTCTATGACAGAATCAATTCCACCGATATGGTCTGCATCAGGATGAGTTCCAATTAAAATATCAATTTTTTCAATTCCTTGTTGTTTGATATAATCAACCACATCATCTCCATATGAATTGTTCCCTGCATCAATTAGAATAGTCTTACCACCCGGAGAAACGATAAGAGTACTGTCTCCTTGAGAAACATCAATTGTATGGATTGTGAGAAGATTCTCTGCATTCTGTTTCAAAAAATCTGAATCTAGCGGATTGCAAGAAGTAAAAATAAAAAAACAAAATAGCATTATCATCCACAATAGAGTCTTTTTTATGTAGTGAGTATTCATAAGAATTCCTTTCCTATTATTATTCTTAAAAAATAATAGTAGATTCTATCAAAAAGTATAAAACTTAAAATTTTTTGCCATATTTGCATTGATTGTCGGATATTCAATGCTATAAATGGGAAATTATTAATGTTAAGTCATATCATTATATCATAACTAAATAGAAAAAATATATAAATACGACTGATATAGTACTATTTTTATCCAATAATTCCAATAGTAGATATGATAGACTGGAGTAAGTTAATCTGTTTCATGTCAAAACCTTTTTACAATAAGATAAATATAGAAATGAAGTGTTGGTATCTTTGTTTATTTAAACATTTATAAAGGATAGATGCAAATGAATAGATGATTTGAGAATTGAGCGATGAGACTATAAATTAGATAGAAGTATCAGTATTAAAATGAAAAATTTTAGGGTATAATAGGTAGAAGAAAGAAGGGGATAGGATGAGCATTCTTGATGGAAAAGAAAATTTACATCATATTAGAGCAAATTCAAAAGAGGAATTGCAGCCATACTTTGATAAAGTATCTTATGAGGCTTGTGAATATAGTTTTACAACAATGTATATGTGGCAACAATCCTATGGATTTCGGTATT
>NZ_DBHIIC010000073.1:0-3301 GCF_057248345.1 Filifactor sp.
CATCGCTGATGATACTTGGGGTGCAGACCCCCGGGAAAGTAAGTCGTAGCCAATTCTTTGAAGCATCGAATATCTATTCGGTGCTTTTTTGTGTATCAAGAAATCTTTGATTCGAGTATTTCACTATTTTTAATTATGCAAAAATCAAGGAAGTGTACAAAGAACCGAAATCACAATAAAACAGTTGGAGCAGGTTTATCTCTACAGATAGTATTTTGATATTTCCTGTTAACTCAATTGATTAGATTAAGGTAATTACAAGTCCAATATTTTTTTAATACTGTATTCTATTTCACCGAGTGCAAGAGATTTTTTATGATGGTAGGGATTCTTTTTTTTCGAATTACAATGATGAAACAGATTTTTAGGAAGTCTATAAGGACTATGGATAAGTTTTGAAAGATAGGACTAGCTAATGCTTTTTATGGGGATCTATGGTAAAATAGGAAATAGAGCTTAGACAGATTAGATATTTGGAACAAGTTGCATTGTCATCAATTTGACCGAAGAATGTTTATCATCATGATTAGATGAACAGTATCGTGAAATGAGAATGCTGAGATGATTTACTTATTGAATGATATAAAGAAAGGGAGGGATGATGAATTGCAGTATTGTCTAAGAGTGCGATTCATCAGTTAGTATGAAACAAATACTGGAAAATAAAGCGTGTTGTATTGGTCCTATGCCGGAAGCGATTGTTTCTGTAAGAGATAAGGAAGGAAACAACAATGCATTGGTAGTTGGATTTATTGCGAATGTCAGTTTGGATCCTGCTATGGTAATGGTAGGAATCATTCCAAGCAGATATTCTCATCATATTGTAAAAGAAAATCCATGCTTTGTCATTAACTTTCCGGATTCTGCTTTTAAGGAAGAATATTTGTATTTGGGTAGCGTGTCCGGAGCAAAAGAAAATAAGTTTGAAACAAAGAACATTCAGTGGAAGGATGGAGAAGTTGTGAACGCTCCTATTTTAACTGATTGTCCACTTAACATTGAATGTACTGTAACAGAATCTTTGAAACCGGGTACACATGAGCTATTTATAGCTAAAGTAGAAAAAGTACATTGTTCAGAAGAGTATCTTGGTGCAACCGGAAAAATTGATTGGAGTAAAATTGGTATCAAATAGTTATTTTTATTATAATTGTGATAAAAAGCTATTAAAGAGGGCTTTTAGGAGGTTTTCATGAGAAAAATAAAGGTGTGCAGTGTGTTTGGAACACGCCCCGAAGCAATTAAAATGGCACCTTTGGTAAAGGAATTACAGAGCAGAGAAGAACTTGATGCAAAAGTGTTAGTAACTGCACAACATAGAGAAATGTTGGATTCGGTGCTTGAATTGTTCGATATTACGCCTGATTTTGACTTGAATATTATGAAACACGGTCAAACAATCACTGATATTACAACAAGAGTACTGCATGGAGTTGGAGAAATTTTTGAGCAGGAAAAACCCGATTTAGTTTTGGTACATGGGGATACTACGACAACTTTTGCAGCAGCTTTAGCGTCTTTTTATCAAAAAATAGCAGTAGGACATGTCGAGGCCGGACTAAGAACCGGAAATATCTATTCTCCCTATCCGGAAGAAATGAATCGGAAATTGACAGGTTCTTTGGCAACCTATCATTTTTCTCCAACTATAATGAATGTAGAGAATTTGCTTCGTGAAAATATTTCTAAAGAAAATATTGTAATTACCGGAAATACGGTGATTGATGCGCTGTTATCAGTGACAGATAAATCTTATCGATTTGAGATAGAAGAGTTAAATGAAATTGATGAAACAAAGCAAAGATTGATACTTTTGACTTGCCATAGACGAGAAAACTGGGGAGAGCCGATGAAACAGATTTTTGAGGCTATCAATGAATTGACGAGCAAACATTCTGATGTGGTTGTGGTATTTCCAATACACAAGAATCCATCTATTCGAGAACTTGCAAGAACATATTTCGGAAACAATCCATCCGTTCGATTGATAGAACCGTTAGATTATGAGCCGTTTGCTAATTTGATGAAGAAATCGTATCTGATTTTAACAGACTCGGGAGGAATTCAAGAAGAAGCACCGGCGCTTGGAAAACCTGTTTTAGTACTTCGTACGGAAACAGAACGTCCTGAGGCAGTCAAAGCAGGCACAGTGAGAATTGCCGGAATTGAAACAGAAAGAATTGTTCAGTTGGCAGATGAACTGTTAAGCAGTCAAAAATCTTATGATGAGATGGCGCATGCTGCCAATCCGTATGGAGATGGAACAAGCTCCAAACAAATAGCAGATTTCATTGTATCCAAAAGAGAAGAATTGATTGGTGAATAGATAAAATTTAGGGAACACATCCTCGAATAGCGATGTTTGATGGAATAGAAACATCTATTTCTTTGTTTTTCTAGATATTTATAAATGAAGTAATGATAAAAAAGTAGTTGGTGATACATCCGACTGCTTTTTTTTATGAGGAAATAGAATAAGGCATTCGGGATGGAAAAAATGAATAATACCCTAGGAGTTTTTTATCAATGTTTAGAACGTGGATTTAAAACAGATGTCAGAAAAGCACAAATGATGAATTGAGAATATGAAACGGATATGATTTCAGAGGGAAGAGTTTAGGGAGAATATTATTCTGTTCAGATTTTTCTAAAAGCAGATAGATTAGATGAAATATTTGAAATTCCAATTTAGTAGTAAATGGGTATCATTATTTTTTTGATTTGAAACGTTTATCCGATTGCTTTTTGTAGTTATCAATACTGTTTGTTGATATTAGTAGATTTTATTAAAAAAAACGAACCGGTATACACATTGTTTTACCATATAGATAGTAGTTTTATTATCAACACATTTTGTCTTATAGATTTTTATTCTGAGGGACGGGAAGTTGATACAACAAAAAAAGACCTAAACTAGGTCTTTTGCTTGCTGAATTAGTCTCTTTTGAATTTTTTGTTGAAACGTTCGATACGTCCACCTTTTTCCATGGTTTTTGCTTGACCGGTGAAGAAAGGATGACATTTAGAACAAATTTCCACAGAAATTTCATCTTTTGTAGAACCTGCTGTAAATGTATTTCCACATGCACAACGTACTTGTACTTCCTTATATTCTGGATGTAAATTCTCTTTCATCTTTTTCACCTCTCTCTAAATCAATATATTGGTAATACTAACTAATAAAGTATAACATAGCTTTTTTAAAATAGCAATTATAATATTATGATTTTTATTGTTTTTTATGTGTTCTTAAATTGCAATATCAAATTGAACTAATTCCTCATTATCATCTAAAAGTCCT
>NZ_DBHIIC010000074.1:0-3284 GCF_057248345.1 Filifactor sp.
AACTAAGAGGGATGTATTGGGGCAGACTACAAAGGCTCCACGGTGGGCGATCGCTTATAAATTCCCGGCCGAGCAAAAAGAGACCAAAATAGAAGCAATTACGGTTCAGGTAGGAAGAACAGGAGTTTTGACACCGATTGCTGAACTAAAACCAGTTTTAATTTCAGGTTCTACGGTATCAAGGGCGACCTTGCACAATGAAGACTATATTGAAATGAAAGATATTCGTGTAGGAGACACTGTTATTGTTCAAAAAGCAGGGGAAATTATACCGGAAGTACATTCTGTAAGTAAAGAGAAAAGAGATGGAACAGAAGTCGTTTTTCGTATGCCACATACTTGTCCTTCCTGTGGAGCTGAAACTAAAAAAATTGATGGAGAAGTTGCTATTAAATGTACTAATATTGCTTGTCCCGCACAATTAAAACGCCGAATGATTCATTTTGTGTCAAAGAGTGCTATGGATATTGATAATTTTGGACCAAGTATCGTATCTTCTCTTTATGAAAATGGTTTCATCAAAAATGTAGCAGACATATATTTGTTGAGAGAAGAAGATTTGTTGCAACTTAATGGTTTTGCAAAGAAATCTGCATCCAATTTAATTTCGGCAATTAATGATTCCAAATCAAGAAATTTAAATCAATTACTGGTAGCACTAGGGATTGATTTTGTTGGGGAAAAAGCTGCCAAGGTGTTAAGTAAAAGTTTTTCTTCACTGGAAGAACTTCAGAAAGCAACGTTAGAGGACTTAATGAAAGTAGAAGAAATTGGATTAAAAACTGCTGAAAGTATTTTGAATTATTTTCAACTCGAAGAAAATAGAGATGTGTTAGAACGATTAGTAAGCTATGGTGTTAATACAAAGTCAATCTCTGAAACAGAAAACAATGAATCGAAAGTTTTGTCCGGAAAGAAATTTGTTCTGACGGGGACGTTGGAGGGAATGAAACGTTCTGAAGCGAAAAAAATAATAGAGAATAATGGCGGGGAAGTGATGTCAGCAGTTAGTGCATCTGTTGATTATTTACTGGCAGGAGACAGTCCCGGAAGCAAGTTAAAAAAGGCACAGGAATTGAATATTCAAATCTTGACGAAAGATGAATTCTTGGGTATGGTAAACATGTAAAAATGTTTTGATAACTAAGCTGATGACAAAATAAAAAAGGAGGAAGATTGATTTTATATCAATCGAAAAAAAATGGTAATAGATAAAAAAGTGCTGGAATATATGAGTCATCTATCTAAACTAAAAATTGATGATGACAAGCAAGAAGAAATGATAGAATCTTTAGAAAAAATATTAGGATATGTATCTTCTTTAGAGGAATGTGATACAGAAAACACAGAAATAACATATAATGTTTTGGGATTAGAGAATGTTATGAGGGATGATGTAGTAACTTCGTCTTTTGACAGAGAGGATATACTTAAAAATGCTCCATCAAAAGAAGCCGGATGTTTTATTGTTCCAAATGTTTTATCTTAGAATGTAACTTCAAGAGAGTGGATAGACAGAAAATTTATAAGGAGTAGTTTTATGGACTTGAAAAATATTAATATTCAAGATGCAAATCGTATGTTAAAAAATGGAGAATGTTCTGTTTCGGAACTGTTGACATCTTCTTATGATAGGATTGAAAAAATAGATGAAAAAGTTAAGGCATTCATTACTTTATCAAAAGATGTATCAGAAGAACAATCTCGCATTGCTCAAAAAAAATTTGATGAGAAAACAGATACATTGTTGACAGGTATTCCTTACTCTGTAAAGGATAATATTTCAACTAAAGGAGTAAAAACAACATGTGCATCTAAGATCTTAGAAAATTATATTCCTATTTATGACGCTACAGCTATAGAAAAATTAAATGAACAAATGCCGATTATGGTTGGAAAAGTAAACATGGATGAATTTGCGATGGGAGGCTCTACAGAAAAATCTGCATTCTTCCCTACAAAAAATCCTTTTGATACTAATTATGTACCAGGTGGTTCTTCCGGTGGTTCTGCAGTTTCTGTTGCATCCGGAGAAGTACTGTTTTCACTAGGATCAGATACAGGTGGTTCTGTGCGTCAACCTGCTTCTTATTGTGGAATAGTTGGAGTGAAGCCGACTTATGGCAGAGTTTCCAGATATGGGTTGGTTGCATTTGGGTCATCATTAGATCAAATTGGAATTTTAACCAAAAATGTTGCAGACTCAGCAATCGTGTTGAACACAATTTCAGGAAAAGACAGTATGGATTCCACTTCAGCAGATGTACAGGTAGATGAATATTTGAAACAGTTGAATGGGAATATAAAGGGATTGCGTATTGGAATTATTAAGCAGCTTTTTGAAGATGGAATTGATTTGGATGTGAAAAATGCTATCCAAAATGCTATTGAGAAATTTGAAGAGTTGGGAGCAAATTGTGAGATAGTGGATTTGAAACATATTCGCCATTCTATTGAGACATACTATATTATCGCTCCTAGCGAAGCTTCCTCAAATTTATCTAGATTTGATGGTGTTAAATATGGATATCGAACAAAGAACTATTCTGACTTAGAAGAAATGTACATCAACACAAGAAGTGAAGGTTTTGGGGATGAAGTGAAGAGAAGAATTTTATTGGGAACATTTACATTGAGTGCGGGATATTATGATGCCTATTATCAAAAGGCATTAAAAGTACGTACTTTAATTAAGCAAGATTTTGTTAATGTGTTCAAAAAGTATGATCTCTTATTGAGTCCTACTGCTCCAAATGTAGCATTCCGTTGTGGCGAAAAAACAAACGATCCTCTTTCAATGTATCTGGAAGACTTATGTACAATACCTGTAAACTTGGCAGGACTACCTGCAATTTCAATTCCTTGCGGAAGAAAAGGTAAACTTCCAATCGGTTTACAATTGATTGGAAACTATTTTAATGAGGGAACGATGTTAAAGGCTGCAGATGCATTTGAAAAGAATACAGATTATCATAAAATGGTTACAGAATTAGACTAGGAGGAAACAACATTGAATTATAAAACATTAATTGGAATAGAAATTCATGTGGAACTCTTAACGAAAACAAAAGCGTTCTGTGGTTGCAAGAATGAGTTTGGTAGTGAAGTGAATACAAATTGCTGTCCGATTTGTATGGGAATGCCGGGTACTTTACCTGTACTGAATGAACAAGTTTTGAAATATGCAATAATGGCCGGTTTGTCTACAAATTGTTCGATTGAAAGACATACAAAGATGGATAGAAAAAATTATTTTTATCCTGATTTAACAAAAGGTTATCAAA
>NZ_DBHIIC010000075.1:0-3277 GCF_057248345.1 Filifactor sp.
AATATTTTTGTCAATTTTACGAAACACTCGATTCACTCCTTTCTTTATTTTATGCCGCCTTATTTCTTACCTGTTTTACCTTCTTTACGACGAACATGTTCTCCGGCATAACGAATTCCTTTTCCTTTATATGGTTCAGGCTCTCTCCATGCTCTAATTTTTGCAGCGTAGTTTCCTACTAGTTGCTTGTTAATTCCTCTTACAACGATTTCCAATTGTGTAGGAACTTCTGTCTCAACGCCTTCCGGATCTTCCATCTCAACCGGGTGAGAAAAACCTAAGTTTAATACTAATTTCTTTCCTTGTTTTGCTGCTCTATAACCAACACCAACGATTTCCATTTTCTTTTCATAACCGTCTGTTACTCCAATAATCATATTGTTGATTAGTGTTCTACTAAGTCCATGTAAGGATTTATGTTTTTTATTTTCAGTTGGTCTTGATACTGTTAATATTCCTTCGTTGATTTCAATTTTCATACTTGGATCGATTGCTTGTGTCAATTGACCTTTTGGTCCTTTAACTGTCACAACATTTTTTTCGTCGATTTTGACTTCAACGCCTGCCGGTACTGTTACCGGTTTTAATCCGATTCTTGACATTTTGGCACCTCCTCACATTACATTATTACCAAACGTAGCAGAGTACCTCTCCACCTACGCCTAATTCTCTTGCCTGTTTATCTGTCAATATTCCTTTTGATGTTGAAATGATAGAAATTCCAAGTCCGTTCAATACTTTTGGAAGTGTATTCTTATCTGCATAAACTCTAAGTCCAGGTTTAGAGATTCTTTTTAATCCTAAGATTACTTTTTGTCCATCTTTTCCATATTTCAATGCAACGCGGATGAGCCCTTGTTTTCCATCTTCGATTACATCATATCCTTTAATATATCCTTCTTCTAAAAGAATTCTAGCAATTTCTCTCTTAATATTTGAAGCGGGAACATCCACTGTTTCGTGTTTTGCGATGATTCCGTTTCTGATACGTGTCAGCATATCTGCTATTGGATCTGTCATTACCATATTCGTTTGCCTCCTTTCATTCTTAAGGATTTACCAGCTCGCTTTTCTCACTCCCGGTATTTGTCCTTTGTACGCTAATTCTCTAAAGCATATACGGCAAATTCCAAATTTGCGCAATACACTATGAGGTCTACCACAAAGACTGCATCTTGAGTATTCTCTTGTTGCGTATTTTTGTGGTCTTTGTTGTTTTATTTTCATTGATTTCTTTGCCATATTTTCCTCCTATAACTACTTCATAAAAGGCATTCCGTATAATCTTAATAACTCTCTTGCTTCTTCATCTGTTTTAGCTGTAGTTACAAAGATAATATCCATACCTCTTACAGTATCTACTTTATCATAATCAATTTCAGGGAAAATAAGTTGTTCTTTAATACCGATGGCATAGTTTCCTCTTCCATCGAAAGAATCTTTTGAAACTCCTCTAAAGTCACGAACACGTGGCAATGTGATATTTACTAATTTATCAACAAAATGCAACATTTTGTCTCCACGAAGAGTAACTTTTGCTCCGATTGGCATTCCTTCTCTGATTTTGAAGTTCGCAACTGATTTTTTTGCTCTTGTTGGAACTGCTTTTTGTCCGGTAATCAATTCCATCTCTGCAATTGCACTATCCAAAACTTTAGAGTTATCTCTTGCTTCCCCAACTCCCATGTTGATAACGACTTTTTCTATTTTAGGGATTTCCATTGGATTTTTGTATCCGAATTTTTCTATCATTCCCTTTGTAATTTCATTCTTGTATAATTCTACTAGTCTTGAAGCCATCTATATGCCTCCTTTCCTCTATTATCTATATTTCTTCTCCGGTTTTTTTGGAAACTCTTACCTTTGATCCGTCTTCCAAAAATTTGTAACCTACTCGAACTCCTTTGCCGGCTTTTGCATCATACAACATTACATTTGAATGGTGAATTGCAGCTTCTTGTTCTATAATTCCGCCTTGAGGATTTTTTTGACTTGGTTTTGTGTGTTTTTGGACTTTATTTACGCCTTCTACCACGATTCTATCACCTTTTACAGCAATAATCTTTCCTTTTTTCCCGCTGTCTTTCCCACTGATTACTACTACGGTATCTCCAGTTTTTATACGCATTTATTGTACACCTCCCTAATAGGATTTCTTTCACGCTTAATTTATAATACTTCCGGTGCTAAGGAGATAATTTTCATATATTGTTTATCTCTCAACTCTCTCGCTACAGGTCCAAAGATACGTGTTCCTGCCGGAGTTTTATCATCTTTTATAATTACTGCTGCGTTTTCATCAAATTTTAGGTAAGAACCGTCTTTTCTTCTGATTCCTTGTCTTGAACGAACGATTACAGCTTTTACAACTTTACCTTTCTTAACAACTCCGCCTGGTGTTGACGATTTTACAGTAGCAACGATAACATCACCGATGTTTCCTGTTTTTCTTGTTGAACCACCAAGTACTCTGATGCAAAGTAATTCTTTTGCTCCTGAGTTGTCAGCAACTTTTAAACGACTCTCTTGTTGTATCACCTTGTGTCCTCCTTCCTGCTAAACCGCATTTTCTTATTCTGCGGATTTTTCGATAATATTAACGACTCTCCATCTCTTATCTTTAGACAGTGGACGAGTTTCCATTATTTTTACACGATCTCCAACTTTACATTCGTTGTTTTCATCATGAGCTTTAAATTTCACTGTTCTCTTTACTGCTTTTCCATAAAGAGGATGACGTACAAACTCTACGATAGATACGACAACGGTTTTATCCATTTTATCAGATGTTACATATCCGATTCTTGTTTTTCTCATTGCTCTTTCCATGCTTTATCCTCCTTTCATCCACTGATATTAAGCACGTTCCTTTTCGTTTAGAATAGTTTTACAACGTGCGATATCTCTCCTCACGTGTCTTAGACGAACTGGGTTTTCCAATTGTCCAGTTGCTAATTGGAATCTAAGGTTGAATAATTCTTCTTTCAATTCTAATATTTTTGACGCTAATTCTTCTACCGTCATTTCTCTTAAAGCATCAGCCTTCATTCTATTCACCAACCTTCGTTTCATTCTGTGCAGTATCTTCTTTTTTCATAAATTTACATTTAATTGGTAATTTATGCATTGCAAGACGCATCGCTTCTCTTGCCTTTTCTTCAGAAACTCCACCTAATTCAAAAATAATTCTTCCCGGCTTTACAACCGCTACCCAATATTCCGGCGATCCTTTTCCTGCCCCCATACGAGTTTCAGCAGGTTTTTGTGTTACAGGTTT
>NZ_DBHIIC010000076.1:0-2756 GCF_057248345.1 Filifactor sp.
GGGCTGCTTCATCAATTTTTCCGTAAGTGTCCGTACACTTACTGTGCTTGCTACAAAAGAATGATTTGTAGCAAGCAATAAGCGTGTATAAAACTATTTGCATTTATTGTACCATATTTTTTATTGAAGTTCCAGAAAATACTTGACATATATAATCGAAAATAGTAGAATGATAACTAAGTTATCAAAATGAGGCGGGAAATTAATCAGTAAAGAGAAAGGAGGCAGAGTAGTGGCAGATTTGAGTGGATATGAGCTTACACATAAAAAAATCATAGATAGTGGTAAAGCGAATTTTTTGAACGATGGATATGAACGAGCTAATTTAAGAAAAATTTGTAAAGATGCCGGGGTTACTACGGGAGCCTTTTATCGCCATTTTGAAGATAAAGAAGATTTATTTGTTGCTTTGGTTGAACCTCTTGCTAATGAGATATTGGAATTTTATTCCAAATTTGAAACGGAATCCTTTCAGAGTTTAAAAAGGGACGAGCTTGAAGATTTGGCTGATATTAATGTGAACGGTTCAATAGAAACCGCTTTATATATGTTTGGTAAAAAGGAGTTATTTGAACTCTTAATGTACCATGCTTATGGAACGAAGTATGCTAATTTTGCTGATAAGTTGGTTGAGCTTGAAGATGAGAATCGAAAAAAAGTATTTCAAATTGTCGCCGGCAAAAGGCAAATGATTGAAATTCCAGAAACGACGATTCATTTGTTAGATTATGCCTATATAAATGCTTTGTGTGAAATAATAATTCATTCTAAAACAGAGAGCGAAGTGAGGATGAATTCTAAAATAGTTGCAGAGTTTTTTTACAATGGTTGGGAAAACTTGAGAGGTTTTTAAAAAAAAGAGGGGAATCTCCCCTACTTTTTTGAACATAAGATAACTAAGTTAGCTAATTTTGTTATCGAAAATTAGGAGGTATGAAAATGAAAGAAAAGAGTCCTGTAGTGATATTGTGGGAACTTGCACATAAAGAACATTCAAAACTGAAAATATCAGTATTTATAGCAACTGTTGGTGTTATTGCAGGAGTTATTCCATATATAGCTGCAAGCCATATTTTAATTTACCTGATGAATGGGAATGGTAGATTAGAACTTTATTTGTTATGGATGGGAATAGGTTTAGTATCTTATATTTTAAAATCCATCTTGTATTCTATTGCATTATCCGTATCCCACAAAGCAACTTTTAGTGTATTGAAGGATATTCGACTAAAAATGCTTGATAAACTACCAAAGATGCCTTTGGGAGAGATAATAAATGTTCCAAGTGGCAACCTAAAGCAGATTATGGTTGATCAAGTTGAAAGCATGGAGAAACCTCTTGCCCACTTATTACCTGAAATGACTTCTAACATATTAGGTTCATTAAGTATATTTATTTATCTGCTGTTTCTCGATTGGAGAATGGCTTTATTGTCATTAGTATCCATTCCTTTCGGTATGCTCTTTATGGGGTTTGTAATGAAGAATTATGCAGTTCAGTATGAAGGATCTGTGAAAGTAAGTCGTGAGATGAATTCTGCGATTGTTGAGTATGTAAATGGAATAGAAGTAATTAAAACTTTTAATCAAGATAAGAAGTCTTATGCAAAATATAAAGATAAAGTAATTGCTAATGCAAAGTATTTTTATGATTGGATGAAAAGTTGCCAGCTACCGGTATCTTTATCAAAAAATATATCTCCTACTACATTGATAACTGTGCTTCCATTTGGATGGTATTTTTATACTCATGGAAGTCTTGGTGCAGAAATATTTGTGCCAGTTATTATATTATCTTTGGGTATTGCAGGACCATTGCTTGAAACAATAAATTTTGTCGACGGTCTTGCGAAAATAGGTACTATTGCAAATTCTATTAACTCAATTTTAGAGGGAAAAGAACAGAATCATTCTGATCAATTTAGAGATATTAAAAACTTTGATATTGATTTGCAGAATGTAAAATTCGAATACGAAAAAGGAAAAGAAATTCTTCATGGAATATCATTAAACATAAAGCAAGGAAGCACAGTAGCCTTTGTCGGTTCATCTGGCAGCGGAAAATCAACTTTAGCCAAGCTTGTAGCCGGATATTGGGACATAAACTCAGGGAACATAATGATTGGTGGATATAATTTGATGGATATTCCACTGAAACAATTATATGGCTTAGTGGCTTTCGTTTCTCAAGATAATTTTCTTTTTAATGAAAGCATAAGGGAAAATATTCGTATGGGAAATCCGAATGCAAGTGATGAAGAAGTCGAAGATATTGCAAAAAGATCAGGCTGCCATGATTTTATTGTAAAGATGGAACGTGGTTACGATACCGTTGTCGGAAGCAGTGGCAGTCATGTTTCTGGAGGAGAAAGACAGAGAATTTCCATCGCAAGAGCCATGTTGAAAGATTCCCCTATTGTTATTTTTGATGAAGCCACTTCATATATTGATCCGGAAAATGAGGTGGTTATTAAAAAAGCTCTGTCAAAACTTGTAGAAAATAAAACAGTTATTGTTATTGCACATAGGTTATCAACTATAACGGATGCCAAGCAGATTTTTTTAATAGAAAAAGGAGAGCTGATTTCATCCGGCAGTCATCAAGAGATGCTGAAAGACTGCAAACTATATCAAAAAATGTGGGAAGCTCATATTGGAGTAAAGGAGGGTGAAATAAAATGATAAGTGCTTTAAAAAAGATTATTGATTTTTCAGGAGATGAAAAGAAAAATGTCTACCGCTCCATATTTGTAAGC
>NZ_DBHIIC010000077.1:0-2626 GCF_057248345.1 Filifactor sp.
TTATCTGTTACGCATTTTTTATACTCTGAAAAGTCACTGACATCCAATCATTCAAAATGATTTTATGATATTCGTATTTAAATGGGAGTTCTCTTGATTTGAGTCTATGAAAAAATTTTTACTGAATCGTACCGTAAGTATATTGATGGAATGCTAAATGATAACTCGAACTTATTAGAATGATAGATATTAGTGAAACATATTATAACTTGACAGTTTTGTAAAACATTTGATGACATTTGAAATAAGTGATATGAATATATGAGTACAATAAAGATATTGGAATATAGAATTGTATTGTCGATTTTATGATAGTGGAACGAAAAGAGGTAGGGCATAACCGTAGAGTTATGATTCTACCTCTTCTGTCTAAATAGGAATAAATAGTGTATTCTTCATATCCGTTACATGGTTGTTGGTGTGATAGAAGTTTTTTCTATATTTATACTACTCTAACATTGTACGAATTTTGTTATTTCCTCTTCTATTTTTTTTAGAATCATAGAAACAGAAGTACATATCTTTGAAGTACATATCTTTCTTAGGACGTTTGTATTTCTACTCTAATACCTTAGGATACCAAGAGAAGTTTAACTACTCCAAAGTTGTTAAAGACAATGAAAGAGTTGTGTACTTCCGGCATAGTAGGGTTGTTATTCCGTTACATGAGTTTTCAACTGTTCTACGATTGATTCTTCCGGAGTTACATAGATTGTAGAGTTGTTGACATAGATAACCATACCCGGTTTTGCACCATTTGGTTTTTTGACATTCTTTCTCTCTGTATAGTCCACAGGGACATTGGAAGAAAATTTTCCTTTACTATAGTAGGCAGCAAGAACGCCGGCTTCATATAACGTTTTTTCAGAAATATCTTGTTGTTTTGCACGAATAATAACATGTGAGCCCGGAATATCTTTTGTATGGAGCCAAGTGTCACTAGGAGAAGATATTTTAAGAGTGAGTCGATCATTTTGTGTATTATTTTTTCCAACCAATATGGTGGTGCCGTCACTGGATGTAAATTCCATTGGAGATGACATAGTCTCTTTTTTCGATTTATGGTTAGCAGGGCGTCGGATATAGCCTTGTTTGGCTAATTCATCCTGTATTTCTGAAATTTCATCATAGTTTTCAATTTGTGAAATGGACAACAAAACATTTTCTAAGTAAGAAATTTCTTTTTGTGCAATCTCAAGTTGTTCAGTTAACTCTTCAATACGATTTTTTGATTTTTGGTATCTTTTGAAATATCGTTGGATATTTTCAGAAGGACTTTTTTGAACATCTAAAGGAATGGTAATCTTCTCATTCTCATTATAGAAATTGTCTAACGTAATTTCACTCATGCCTGTTTTAATTTGATAAATAAAGGAAGTAAGCAGTTCACCATAAAGTTTGTCTTTATCCAACAACATAGAAGATGAAATTTCACTATTTTGTTTTTCGGTTTTATGTTTCAATGTATCTAAACGAGTCTGTATTTTTTTTCTAAGTGCAGAAGTTCTCTGTTGGATTCTTTCAGTTTTATCTTTTAAAACATAGAATTCTTCACAAGCAGTATGGATGGATTGATACTCGACAAGCTCCATTGTTTTATGATTAGTCAGTAATACTGATGAAAAGTCAAGAATAGTATGGGGATTCTTTTGAACGACAATACATGGATTGTATTCGTGTTGCTCTACTTTTGACATCATTCTGAAAAAAGCACCCCATAATTTTTCTATTTTCACATCAGTAAGAGAACTTGCAATCTCTGTTGATTCAATATTAGCACGATAACAAATTTCTTTTGAAATGGTTGGACTCATTCCCTCATAACTCATATAGAAGAGTTTGTAGATTTCTGAGTGAAAATTGGAACATAAGCTACGAAATTCATTTTCATCAAGTCGATGAATAGGACTTATTTTTTTATGACCGGGAGGATATTGATATGTCAGTCCAGGCAGGACTTCTCTAACTGAGCTTATGTTTAGACTGACTCTTTTGATGGAATCAATAATTTTTCTGTCTTCAGAATGAATTAAGATTATATTACTATGTTTTCCCATCAGTTCAATAATAAGAGTTTTGTTTTTCAGCACCCGAAGTTCATCATACGCATCAATGGAAATTTCAACAATTCTTTCTGTAGAACGTTGTTCTACACTTTTGATTGTTCCATTCCCGACATGTTTTCTTAACAACATCAAAAACATGGGTGCTGTTAGAGGATTCTCCTTTTTTGCATCATTGACAAAATGGATTCTTGGTGTGCTTGAATTAGCACTGATTAATAATTTATGATTCTGTTTTTCATTTCGAATGGTCAGCCAGATTTCATCCTTTTCCGGTTGTGTAATTTTATCAATTTTTCCGTTGACCAATTTGGATTTCATCTCGTGTACCAGAGATCGTAAAGTGATTCCGTCTAGTGCCATGTTTATTCCTCGTTTCTATATCATGTTGATTTTTCCACCTATTATATCATAACACAAGAAAATGTGATTCTGTTATCGGATATTTTTTGTGTAAAGAAAAAATACGGAAAAAATGGATAGTTAAAAAAGAGTCAAGCTATTTTAATAATTGTGTGTATGGATGGAACTTTTTTAAATAAAAAGTTTTATGAGAAAACTTC
>NZ_DBHIIC010000078.1:0-2320 GCF_057248345.1 Filifactor sp.
TAACAATGTAGGAAGATGTTTGTTTTTCTTTTGTTCATAATAATCTTTGAATCCCTTCCAATAAGCAGTGATATTTCCCGCATTACCAACCGGAATTGCCAAATAATCAGGTGCATCTCCCAATACGTCAGACACTTCGTATGCTCCTGTTTTTTGTCCTTCAATTCGATAAGGATTCAAGGAGTTTACCAAAGTAATCGGATATTCATTTGTAATATCCTTTACAATATCTAATGCATTGTCAAAATTTCCGTCAATTGCAATTACCTTTGCTCCATAAATCAATGCTTGTGCTAATTTTCCCATTGCAATATTACCATCCGGAATCAACACAACACAGTCCAATCCACATCGTGCAGCATAGGCAGCTGCAGAAGCTGATGTGTTACCGGTAGAAGCACACATAATCGTCTTTGAGCCTTCTTCCACTGCCTTCGCAACAGCCATTACCATTCCCCTATCTTTAAAAGAACCGGTAGGATTCAATCCGTCATACTTAAAATAAAGCTCCAAATCCAACTCTTTTGACAAATTTTCACTTCGAATTAACGGTGTATTCCCCTCAAGTAAAGTACAACGAGGTGTCTTTTCTGTTACCGGTAAATAATTTCTATATGCATCAATCAATCCGTTCCAAGCCATTGTTATTCTCCTTCCATTCTAATCATACTATTACATCCTGCAATCAAGTTTTGTTGTTGTAGCACTTCTAAAGCTTGATTTCTATCTTTCTCTTTTGACTCTACTGCCAATATCCATTCCTCTTTTTCTTCCAACTGTTTCAAAACGGAAACATCGGATTCTTTGCACACTGCTTCTATCTTACTCCAATCCTTGCAATCATCAGATTTTTGTAATCGTAAAAATGCTTGACTTACAATGGAATCTACCGGAACAACCTTCTCATTACGATACAAGGATACAAGAGACTTAATGGAGCTGTTTCTCACAATATTTCCCGCTATCTCCATCACATCTCCAAGCACTGCACTTCCGGTTGGAAGTTCTCCGGCACCTCTTCCATACAGAAGAGAATCTCCAAATCCTGCTCCTTTCAGACAAATCGCATTAAACGAATCATTTACTTGTGAAAGAAGATTCTTTTCCTTCAACATCATAGGATGAACTCTAACTTCGACTCCGTTATTGTCCTTAGCAACACCGACCAATTTGATACGATAACCCCATTGTTTCGCATATTCAATATCTTTTGGACTAATATTTCGAATGCCTTGTGTATACACTTGATCAAACGTAACCTCTGTATGGAATCCCAAACTTGCCAAAACGGCAATCTTTCGACCTGCATCCAATCCATCCACATCGGAAGTTGGATCAGCCTCTGCATATCCAAGATCTTGTGCCTCTTTCAACACTTCATCAAATCCCAATCCTTCTTCTGTCATCTTTGTCAACATATAGTTCGTTGTTCCGTTCATAATTCCCATTATCTCTGTAATCTTATCTCCGGACATGGTAGATGTCATAGAATGAATCACAGGAATAGCACCACCAACACTTGCTTCAAATAACAATCCGACATTGTTTTGCTCAGCAAGCTCAGATAACTCTTTCAAATGAAGAGATAATAAATCCTTATTCGCCGTTACCACATGTTTGTGATGAGAAAGTGCTTGTTTCACATACTCTTTTGTATGTTCCACTCCACCCATCACTTCTACTACGATATCAATCTCAGGATGAGATATCACTTCATTCACATCTGTTGTAAATACTTCCTGTGAAAGAGAACAGTCTCTTTTTTTAGAAGCATCCCGAACCAAAACTTTCTTTATTACAAGTTCTGCTTGTAACCTCTGTTGTAACTCTTCCTTCTGTTGTTCTATGAGTTTTGAAACACCGGTTCCGACTGTTCCGAATCCCAGCAACCCTAATTTAATCTGTTTCATTTCTACTCCTCCTAATTTACTTACAATACACCTCTATCTATGCATCATTTTACTTCTATCTATGCATCATTTTACTTCTAGTCTATTTCATAAAAAAATCGGTTCTGATCTCCAAACCGCCCCTTTATGTCCTTGCATTAGAGATATGTGTTTTTATATAAAAGACATTATATCATCCGTTTTTTTGAATAGCAAGAAAAATTCAAAATTCTCCCTATTTTCTTCCAATTACAAACAATTCACGAAAAAACAATCGTAACTTCAAACAATCATAACTTTTATAAATCTATTATAAGTAAATTTCACACATAATAAGCAATTTTTATCACATATCAACAGTTTTTAGCCTGTTTTCAAAAAAAGAGTAGAAGCTTATCCATCATCGGCTTCTACTCTCTATTGCTTTTCTT
>NZ_DBHIIC010000079.1:0-2268 GCF_057248345.1 Filifactor sp.
TTTTTTATTTGGAGAGTTATAGTGATGGAATGTAACACATGAAAAGAGATTGGAAAATTTCAAGAAAGGCCATTCGATATATTATAATATAATTGAAGAAAGTACAAATCATACAGTTCTTGCAATCGTTGACTGTAAAAATCAAACTGAGTCGAGCAAAGGGTATAGGTTAACACAAAATGGAACGATTTGTGCAAAAGAATAAGTAGTGTAAGTTCATTTTTTTCGAAATTGTCATGCTGAACCGTCAACGCATAATAGATAAAATAGAGTTTCAAACTGTGATAGATGGAATGTCAGAATGGGAACTGTTTTATCTTTGTTAGGAGTTACCGGAAACATCCTTTTTTGGAACATATCGAGGAAGGAGATGGTATGAACATGAAGAAAAAACAATGAAACAACAAAATTAGAATATCAGAAAGGGGGATTTTATGAATCTCAAAAAATTGATTCAAAACGGAACAAAAATATCCGGATTGAAGAAGAGAGTCATTGCAGGAACTTTGAGTGCACTGATGGTATTGAGTGGAAACATTCCGACATCCTATGCACTACCTGTCCCGAACTGGCAAACTGCTGAAACCGGAGAAGCGGTAGTAGACTTGGACAATGGAGAAGAGGCTATCGTTCATGTAGGAGAATTGATGGAAATCGGTTTAAACTATGATGCACAAAACCATGCCATTCGATTTCGTAAACAAAAGGGAGTAGGAGATTATGACCAGAATTTGGCGTATGGTGGAGCTTCCAGTTATCTTCATACAGGCTCCGGTCCTGTCACATTGAAAACAGGTTATCAACCTGCAGCAAAACTCAACGACACTGCTATTGCAACACTTAGCTACACACCTGATGAACAGGCGAAATATGGTGTTGCACCTGTGTGGCAACAAATCACATCAGCAGCGTATGCAGCGATGACACCTGCTGAAAAGACAGATGTAGATGAGCGATATGAAGCCTATAAAGAAGCATTCTACAGATATGGTGGAAACTGGAACCAACCGGGAGTGTCTTTCCAAAACACAAGTTACTATGATCATATCTTCCACAATTTTGCGCCAATTGACGGAGTGCAACAATCTTTATTTGAATCTGACAAATTCAAGACTTACAAGAATGATACCAAGAACTATGTCATCCAACGTGGACAGGTAAGAGGTAATGACAAGTTGTATGCAGAGTTTATTGAAGAAGCAATCTATGCACAAAAGCCGACAGCCGACGGTTATTTGGATGAGGAACCAAGTGGAGTAAATTTGATTACCAAGGTAACCAATATCTCTGAGGATCAGGCACAAGCCTATACCCAATATTGGGGTGTAGATACTCAGATTGGAAATGATGACCAGGCGGCGTTTCGTGGAGAAGGAATCAACCGATTCTTCACAGGAGATAGAACGGTAAATAACTATCCCGGTGCACCCGGCGGTACATTAGTTAACAAAGGGATGGCAGCAGCATTTCCAATTTCAGCAACAATGGCAGTAAACGGAAGCACCTCACAGGCAGCGGACCCATGGTTCCTAAAAGCTACCAGTTCTGACATCAATATGTTTACAGGGGGTACCTACGATAAGGATAAGATTCCGGGTTTCCTCTATGCGATTGAAGAATATTCAGTTACTGCTTCTTCTCCAATTGACTATAACACTGATAGAATTACGAACCCTATGACCGTACAGATTGTACCGACAGCAAGAGCATCTGTGAAGTGGCCGGATGCCAAAATTGAAAGTGCAGACTATCTGGTATTAGGAAATTATTCCAATGTTAACTCCAACTATGGATTTCATGTTTATAACGATGGAACGGGTTATGACCAATCGCTGGTAGATAGTGGACATGGGGTACGTGTGAACCCTAGATTGATTATGCCGGGAGAAACCAAATACTTCGGGGTATCTTATGGACTATCCACATCAGATGATGTCAATCCAAACGGAATTTCCCTAAGTTACAACGGTTACACCCAAGAAGTAACGAAGTCAAACAACAGATACAATATTTTGGATGGAAAAGCCGGAAAAAATATGGGTGGAGACTTGTTGCTTTATAACAGATCAGGCAATACATTCAATGATGTAAAAATTAGAATGTTGTTACCAAAAGGATATTTGGTTGCAAATTCACCAATGGGAACAGCAGTGAACGGAAAACAATGGACGAAGCTAACTACTTCTGAAACAAAAACGATGTTCTCTCAAACTGCAGACTTTGATGTTTGGGAGTATAACTACGGAACATTGAATCCGGGATCAAATC
>NZ_DBHIIC010000080.1:0-2014 GCF_057248345.1 Filifactor sp.
TCAAATATGCGTGTTCAGGACCTACAGACGGATAGTCAAGTCCGCTTGCTATAGAATACACAGGCAACGGTTCTCCGTTTTCATCTTGTAATAACATACTTTCAAAACCGTGAAGAACTCCTTTTTTACCAAATTTCATACTTGCTGCATGTTCTCCGATTCCTGTTCCGACTCCAAGTGGTTCTACTCCAACAATATCGACCGGTTCAGATAGAAATGCTTCAAACATTACTATTGAATTAGATCCTCCTCCAACTGCTGCACAAACAACATCAGGTAAAATACCCGTCATGTCTTTGAATTGTTCTTTCGCTTCAATTCCTATCACTGATTGAAAATCACGAACCATCATAGGAAATGGATGAGGTCCGACAGCAGAACCGATACAGTAGATTGCATCGTCATACTCTTTTAAATATCCTTCAAATGCAGCATCTACCGCCTCTTTTAATGTTTTCAGGCCATGTGTTGCAGGAATAACATTTGCACCGAGCATCTTCATTCTTACAACATTAGGATATTGTTTTTTGATGTCAACTTCTCCCATGTAGATATCACATTCCAAACCGAAATAAGCAGCAGCAGTTGCTAGTGCAACACCATGTTGTCCGGCACCTGTTTCTGCAATTAGTTTTTTCTTTCCTAAGAATTTAGCAAGCAAACCTTCTCCCATACAATGGTTTAGTTTATGTGCACCGGTATGGTTCAAATCTTCTCTTTTCAAATAGATTTGGCATTTTCCGAGCAATGAAGATAGTCGTTCACAATGATAAACAGGAGTAGGTCTACCTTGAAACTCTTTTCTGATACGTCTTAATTCATTGATAAAACGAGCGTTATGGCAGATTTCCAAATATGCCTGTGTAATTTCTTCAAAAGCCGGAACTAATTCAGGGGGTAAAATCATTCCTCCATATTCACCGAAATATCCCTTGTCATTAGGAAAGTTTTTTAGATAGTTATCAAAATCACGATAAGTTTTCATATTGTTAACTCCTTTCATAATTAAATAAAAAAACGTCTTATCTCATAGAAAATAATCATTCATGAGACAAGACGAAATATCCTGCGGTACCACTCAAATTGATGCATAAAAGCATCCAGCTTTCACACGTACTGTCATACGCTCCGCTTAATAACGACTGCGGTTGCCGTCGATTGCTACTTAGGAGTCATCCTGTTCGTTCGCCCTCATAAGTCCATTCGGTATTTAGATATCTGCTATGTTCTCAGCCTCCATAGCTCTCTGTGAGTTATTGTTAGATACCTACTATTCTTAATCAAAGGTTTCTGCATATAATACTAACATTTTAGTATTTTATTGTCAATAAAAATATGAATCGTATTTTTTGTGTGTATGATTGTCAAACATATTTTATAGAAATTATCTGATAAAATGTTAAGATATATTCTTTAAATTATGACTTGCGATTTTATAATATTATTTTTTGATATAGAGTAGGGTAATGCTCGACTTTATTGTTTGATTGGAGCCTACCAAAGACTATTTAAATAGAGTGTTATACTGTTTTCATAGAATCTTCATAATTCTTGTCAAATCATTCTACAGATTCCTTTATTTAATTTCAGCAAAGAAAAAGTAATCATAGACTCTCATACTTGTTAAGCTTGTTTCCCTCATGAAAAAAGCTATTATAATGGCAGATTACAATATTGTCTAGACACCAACTCCTCATATTCTAAATAAACTGTTTCAAGGGAGTAGTTTCCCATTTTTATCATTACGACTTCTTAACAATAAATCTTCTATCATTTCTTCAACATATTCTTTCAAATCTTTTATCTCTAAAAATAATGGGTCTAAGTGGCATAGAAAGTGCCAATCTTTGGTTTCTTTTTTTCTGTATATGATTGCTTCTCCATCTTCGCTTCCAAAAAAGCTTCTATCTACTTCATAGCCTTTTGTTTCTAATAAATCTTTTATCTTATTATATTTATTTTCTCTTTCTTCAATATAAGCTTTGACTTCTTCGTTGTTAATTACATAGGCATC
>NZ_DBHIIC010000081.1:0-2007 GCF_057248345.1 Filifactor sp.
ATGAAATAGTATCCGAGTATTTCTCAAAGTGTAACATATGTCTTGACAACTAAGAGATAGTATACGATATGCCTAAATTATAAGGTAGATTTTTATAACTGATGTGATATAATTGACATTGATTATAAGGTAGATTTTTATAACTGATGTGATATAATTGACATTGATTATAAGGAGTTCTATTGTGGTATTAAATAGGTATATTTGATAGATGAAAGGAGAATTTAATTATGAAGAAAACAATACATGTATTAGGGATGAGTTGTGGGCATTGTGTAAAGTCGGTCCATGATGCATTATCTAATAAGAATGGTGTATATTCTGCAGAAGTAGATTTAGAAAGAAGTATTGCAGAAGTAGAGTTTGATGAAACAATGGTCAGTTTGGACGAATTAATAAGTGAAATTGAGGAAGTAGGATTTGATGTAAAAGATAAGTAGGTGATATTGCGTGAAGAAACAAAACATAGAATATGATATTATTGGGATGCATTGTGCAGCCTGTTCTACAAGAATAGAAAATAGACTTTCAAAAGAAGAAGGAATCATTGATGTTACAGTAAATCTAGCGTTGGAAACAGGAAGTATATCGTATGATTCTGAAAAAATTTCATCGGATAGAATTGTTGAAATTGTAGATAAAATGGGTTTTCGTTTGATAAAAAAAGATGAAGATGATGTTCCCGTCGATGAATTAAGGAAGACGGAACATTCTAAGCAAAAAAAATTATTTTTGTGCTCTCTGATTTTGACATTACCACTTTTTTGGACGATGGTGACACACTTTTCTTTCAGTTCCTCTTGGTGGATACCAAAAATTTTTTTAAATCCTAAAATTCAGTGGTTATTGGCAACTCCGGTTCAATTTATAGCAGGATGGCAGTTCTATAAAGGAGCATATACTTCTATAAAAAGTAAAAATTCTAATATGGATGTGTTAGTATCTCTTGGAACATCAGCTGCATATTTCTACAGTGTATATTTGATAATTTTGCATTGGGATAGTTCATCACATATCCATCTATATTTTGAAACGAGTGCTATGTTAATTACACTGATACTATTAGGCAAGTTGTTAGAGCAAAATGCAAAGGGAAAGACATCGTCTGCTATCAAAAAATTAATTGGATTACAATCTAAGACTGCAATAGTAGAAAGAGATGGAAAAGAAGAAATGATTTCTATTTATGATGTTGTGGTAGGTGATGTTATTATTGTGAAGCCGGGAGAAAAAATTCCTGTTGATGCGATTGTTATTTATGGAAATTCTGCGGTAGATGAATCTATGATCAATGGAGAACCAATTCCTAGAGATAAAGAAGTGGGAGATTTTGTGATTGGTTCTACTATTAACAAGAGTGGATTTTTAAAAATCAAAGCAAATAAAATTGGTAAGGATACGATGTTGTCACAAATTATCGAAACCGTAAAAAAAGCACAATCATCAAAAGCACCCATTCAAAGAATTGCTGATAAAATAGCAGGCATCTTTGTTCCTGTAGTTTTGACTATTTCTGTTATAACTTTTATCGTTTGGTATTTTTGGATAGATCAAGGACATTTTTCAAGAGCGTTGGAAAATATGATCTCTGTTTTGGTAATTGCTTGCCCATGTTCCTTAGGATTAGCAACTCCAACTGCTATTATGGCGGGATCCGGTCGTGCGGCGGAATATGGAGTTTTATTCAAAGGTGGAGAATATTTGGAAAATGCTTATCGTGCAAATACAATCGTGTTAGATAAGACAGGTACTATAACTGAAGGAAAACCAATGGTATCAAAGGTTGTTATAAAGAATATTTCAGAAAAACTATTTTATCAATTTGTGTATTCATTAGAAAAACATTCTGAGCATCCTTTAGCACAGGCAGTTGTAGAAGGATTTGAAAAAATACATGAACTAGACGCCTTATCTTTAGATAAATTTGAAAATTTGTCTGGATATGGAGTAGGAGGACAAATTTTCGGAAATGAAATATGGATTGGTAATAGAAAATTGATGATATCT